>VFJU01000003.1 GCA_009885905.1 Verrucomicrobiota bacterium | reverse complement strand
GAAAATCAACATCGTCACCATATTTTAGATATCTCGATCGTGCCGGCTCGTATCTCTTCGGCGGTGGCGTTAGAAGCTGCTGCGATTGCTCGTCGCGTGGCGGAAGCACTCGATTACCAAGGGATTCTTGGAGTGGAATTTTTCTTGAAGACCGACGGCACATTGCTCGTCAACGAGATTGCTCCGCGTCCGCACAACTCTGGTCACCACACGCTTGACGCTTGCGTAACATCGCAGTTCGCGCAACAGCTTCGTGCAGTGATTGGTTTGCCGTTAGGATCTACGCGCTTGCTCACGCCGGTGGTGATGCTAAACTTGTTAGGTGATATGTGGGAGAACGAGACCACCCCTCCTGATTGGTTGCCTCTCTTCCAAGATGGTGAAGCTCAACTTCATCTTTACGGTAAGCGCCACGCTCGTGGTCGTCGTAAGATGGGACATGCCAATTTTATTGGAACTACCACCGCCTCAGCTCTCGCCCGCGCTGAGGCGATGAAGGCGATGTGGTTGAAACGCTAGAACATTGCTGCACGTTGCCAGACCACGCTGACATTTCATTCTTTCTTGGAGAATTTCGCTGGAAAGACCGCTTTGACGACGAGATTCTTGCTGCTGCGAATTCGCAAGTTAGCAAGGTAAGAGAATTGCGGATTGAGGAAGCAACGCCAGGTTCGATAAGTCTGTTAGGTAATGTGGGTAAGGATGAGACGGAAGTGAATCTCTGGCAGGCAGAAAATGCTTGGGACTTTGAGACGTTCTGTTCTTGTGACTTGGGTAGCTTTTGTCACCACGCTGCTGCAATTCTAACGAAAGCAAGCAGAGAGCGAGACATATCGCGATTGCAGGGTAGAAGTGTTGCTGCGGCCGTTGCTGCGGTGCTACCGAGTGCGTGCGAGTTAGCAGAAAATCCAGCGAAAGATTTACCCCTTTTGAAAATAGAACCACGCTTCGATCTGCGAGTGACGCGCGAGGCGGTGGACAAAGTAACGCGACTGTTGTTGCAGTCGTTAGGTCAGCCGAGTGTGGATTTCTGGATATCCGCTGAAGCATCGGTCGTTTACGGGGATCACGTGAGTGCGCTGCGTGGTAGTTCGCCGGAGTGGGTTAGCCCGATCACTCATGCCGGTCAGGCAGTGCTTCTCCAGCATGAAGCGGCTGCGGAAAATGCCGCGGCTCAGCAACTCCGAGACACAGGGTTGTCGTCGCTACAATCAAACTCTGCGTGGAAATTTTTGCTTAACCTAAAGTCTCGTAATGCCGGTCATATTAAAGGCCCCGACCGTTGGTTTCCCGATCCCGGCCGTGTGCCAACGGACGCGTTTTGGCATCAATTTCGCGGAGAAATGGTGAGCAAGTTAGAAGGGCTAGGTTGGCAGGTCACTGTCTCGGACAATGTCGGCCACCGTGTCCACGAGGCAGATCCGGCGAAGTGGGAGAGCTCGCTGGATGCTGGCGACGGTGGTTGGTTCAGCCTGTCTGTTGGTTTTGACGTCGGTGGAGAGCGATATGACTTGCTACCGATACTTGCTGGATTGTTAGAAAATGATTTCTTGGAGGAGACGCTCGACCGTCCGGACAACGGTCATATCTACGCGCCGCTTCCTGATGGTGATGCATTGAAGCTGCCGATTGGTAGGGTGCGGAAAATTCTCAATCACCTTTCCGCATTGATCGATCCAAAATTCCCGGACAAGGCGCGTCTGCATGCATTGGACGCGGCTTCGTTGGCAGGTCTTGGCGGATTAGGGATCGACACTCCACCGCATCTTGCTGAGTTAGCGGCGAGATTGAAGGATTTTTCTGGGATTGATCCCATACCGACGGCAATTGGCTTGCAAGCGACTTTGCGCGACTATCAGCTTGCGGGATTTCACTGGATGCAGTTCCTCGCCCGCCACGGGCTTCATGGAATTCTAGCAGATGATATGGGATTGGGAAAAACCCTGCAGACTCTTGCCCACATTCTCACCGAGAAGCAATCCGGCCATTCGCGCGGGTTGCCGACGCTAGTCATCGCGCCCACTTCTGTTGTTCCTAATTGGCGGGCAGAAGTCCTCAAGTTCACGCCTAGCTTGCGGGTGCTAGTGCTCAATGGACCGGATCGTAAAAAATACTATCGCTCGATTCCTCATGCCGACATTGTACTAACATCATACGCATTGCTCCAGCGTGACATCGACAAGTTAGCGGCGGTGCCATTCCACATGGTCGTGTTGGACGAGGCGCAGTACATCAAGAATCCGCGTTCGAAGATGGCGCAGGCGGCTTGCAAGTTGGATGCGCGGAATAGGCTTTGTCTCTCAGGTACTCCCATTGAGAACCACTTGGGTGAGTTGTGGAGCTTGATGAATTTTCTCGTCCCGGGCTTCCTTGGAACAGAAGACGCGTTCAACAAGCGCTTCCGCACGCCGATTGAAAAAGACGGCGATCTCGAACGAAACGCGACTCTCAAATCACGCGTGGCACCGCTGATCTTGCGCCGGACCAAGGATCAAGTCGCCAAGGAACTTCCACCCAAAACCGAGTTGGTGCATCTTATCGAACTGAACACGGGTCAGAAGGATCTTTATGAAACGGTCCGTGCTACGATGAACAAGCGAGTTCGCGAAGCCATCGCCGCACGCGGCATCGAGCAATCGCAGATCGTATTTCTCGATGCATTACTCAAGTTGCGTCAGATCTGTTGTCACCCCAAGCTGTTGCCGGAGGATTATTCGAATGATGTGGTGGAGTCTGCGAAGTTAGATTTCTTGACTGAGTTGCTGGCAGTGCTCATCGAAGAAGGTCGGCGCATCCTGTTGTTTTCGCAATTCACCACCATGCTTGCGTTGATCGAGGCGCATTTGGTGAAGGAAAAAATCCAGTATTTAAAACTCACCGGTGCTTCGAAAGATCG
>VFJU01000251.1 GCA_009885905.1 Verrucomicrobiota bacterium | reverse complement strand
TGAGGGTGTACGACTGGGACACGACTTCACCGAGTGAATTGTATCGCTCGATGATGATAGGGTAATTTCCCGCAAGGTTGCTCTCCGCCAGAGTCCCGCTCAATATTCCAGTGTCAATGTCGAGCGAGAGACCTGTGGGGATCGTGGCGCCTGCGCCGGTGCGGAAAAGTGATGGGCTATCGAGTTCGCCATTACGCAGCGCGGTGACGAAGAACTGGTTGGTGATACTGTTCGCGGCGGCGGGGGTCACCCCCTCCAACGAGGGTGGCGCGCCTGTGTGCAAGACGACATTATCAAGCGCCAGACCGTCATGCGATCCAGTCCCGGATCCGGTCGTATAAAGCCAGCGGAGATAGACCGTAGATGATGAGTTATTGATGGCTGATGGAAGTTTTATGTTAGAAAAAGAAGTCGATGTCCCCTCGGCAATCGCAGCCGATGTGTATGAGCCGCCAACCACATCCGTAAATCCAGAGGTGGCAGAAGTGGTGCCGTATTGTAGTTTGAAGCTCATTGAGCGCCCTTGTTCCCGAATTTTGATGACGTCGAATGAAATGCTCACGCCGGACAGGCCCGTGGTATTTGCAAATGCAAGCACGAGAGATGATGGCTCGAATGCGCTTTTAGAACCAAGCAGGCCGATGCGTGACCCATAATTATAGTTTGCCCCTGCCGATGATGATTGCCCGCCCACGATCATCGTGGTGACCGGAGTGCTGCCGTTGTATGCAGTCCAACCGTCTGGATAGGTAGTGCCGCTTAACCCTGGAGTGATATTAAAGTTTTGCGAGTAGCTACCTCCGATGAATGTCACCCCTGGTAGTAAAGAGCGCGAACTACGAGCTGTTAGGCTAGTCGTTACCCGCCATTTATCTGCTAGATCTGCCCCTTCATCCGTGTTTCCATCATAGTAGGCCGACTTGTTGTTGTCCACAGTGCCGACGTTTGGTGTGACACTGTTGTTGCCGTAGGCCACGGATGCGATCGATACATCGTCCTGATCGTTGAGAAAGATGGCGTCGCCATTGTTATTGAGCGGTAGCCATGGGTCGTAGGCGGCGTCGAAGTGGGTTGGGTCCGTGCTGCTAAGGACCATTTTTCCATCCGATGGGTCGGAGTCATCGGCGGGAAGGATGGGGTCTTTGGAGGCACCGTTATAAACTACGATAAGTGTGCCTGCAGGGATATTATCCCAGACTGGACCATTGAGAAAGAGCAGGGTATTTCCAGCGTTATTGCCTAGATCCCAGTTTGCGAGGCTTCCTGTTTCAAGGGTGAGTATTTCAATCCACTCGGAGTTTGAACCGG
>VFJU01000216.1 GCA_009885905.1 Verrucomicrobiota bacterium | reverse complement strand
GCTGTTGTTAGAATCCAAATTTCCCGTGGGTTCATCCGCGAAGAGCACTTGTGGTTCATTTACAATTGCTCGCGCGATCGCGACTCGCTGTTGTTCGCCGCCCGAAAGTTCTGCGGGCAGATGGTCGGCGCGGTCAGCGAGACCCACGCGGCTTAGGGCTTTGAGTGCGAGAGCGGTGGAGTTTTTGCCAGAAATAGCGCCGGGTACGGCAATATTTTCCAGAGCTGTTAGTTCGGGTAGCAGAAGATAATTCTGAAAAACATAGCCGATGCGTTGATTGCGAAATCTGGCTTGTTCGGCACGCCCGAGGGCGTAAATATCTGTGCCATCAATACGCACCGAGCCTTTTTCTGGATGTTCGAGGCCTGCGAGAGTGTAAAGTAGTGTCGTTTTACCAGCCCCACTGGGACCACAGAGGAAGACTTTCTCGCCTTGATGAATTTGCAAGTCGATCCCATGCAGCACCTCGATGGATTTCCGCCCGATCCGGTAGCTGCGGTGCAGGTCGATTGTCTCAATCATCACGTCGCTCATCGAGCTGAGCTTGCGGGAAGAGCAAGCCGCAAGCAAGCCCGAGAAGTTCCTAAGTAAAAAAGCCACTGGGTAGTCCCAGTGGCTTTAAAAATCAGCGATGAAGCGGGAGGAATTTACTCACCTTGTCCTGGACCGCCTGCTGGGCCACCTGGGCCGCCTTCTGGCATTGGAAATGGCATTCCACCTTCAGGCGCTGGAGGTGCGTCTTGAATTTTGACCAGTTCGAGTTCGAAAATCAAAGCGCTGTTAGGAGCGATGTCTGCGCTGCGGCGCTCTTCGCCATAAGCGAGGCTGCTAGGCATGAAGATTTTCCACTTCGCACCGACCGGCATCGTGGTGAGTGCTTCCTTGAAACCTGGAACCACTTGCAAAGTCATCGGCACGGGAGCACCTGCGGGTGACGCATCGAATTCTTTGCCGTTGATGAGGGTGCCCTTGTAGTTCACCATGAATTGTTTATTATCCTTATCCTCGGCGCCTTCCTTGGGTGCGACGTATTTTTCGTCTCCGCCCTTGGTGATCACTTCGTATTGGAGACCACTTTTAGTGGTGGTGACACCTTTGCGTTTCGCATTTTCATCGAGGAATTTTTTTCCTGCTTCGAGGTTCAATGCTGCACCTGCCTTTTCGCGGGTTTGAAGCATTTCTCCGAGGGCCTCCATGGCGGCTTGGAGTTTCGCCTCTTCCACTTCAGGCTTCGCGCCCTTGACGGCGGCCATGAATCCTTTGAGGAAAGCTGCGGAGTCAAGATCATCGGCGCCGACGCCAAACTTGCCGAACTGTTGGGCAAAGCCACCGCCGGTACGAAATCCGAGGGCATAGGACGAGTCACCCTTCACCACTGCTGGATCGAGTTTCGGCTTGGCCGCGACTTCGATGGCGGGTGTGGTTGCTTCTGCCTTCGCAGGAGCAGCGGCAGGTGTCTGAGCAGAAGTGGTGGCGATGAGACCGATGGCTAGTGCGCCTGGGATGAATTTAAATATCATAATTTTAGTGGAAGACCCCAAAAAATTAGTCAGAGCATTCGAGTCTGTCCAGAACGGTTTTCAAGGTCATTTAAGCAGGTTCAAGGTGGCGAATCCGCTGAAATTATTTTGCATCGAGCCGATTCATCAACTGAGCTTCGTGTATGTTCGCCGGTTGGAGTCGACTGGGCGCGATGGCTTCAAACCAGAGGCCATTGGGCTGAGTCACCGATGGATTTTGAGTTTGAATCCCTACCAAATTCATCGACCACGGGCCGAAATCCGTTGGGTAGCTTTGCGGTTGTTTGGCGCGGATGTTCCAAAACGTGCCTCGCGCCCCGCAGGGTTTGCCGAGTTGGCTGCCACCACCATGTTTCCACATCCGGCTGCCGATGCCGAGATCGATGTCGGTGAAAACGTTGTCGAAGGGTGCGTATTTGTGGTGGTCCAAACAAATGTCAATCCCCTTGCTCGCCGAAAAAACATTACCCGCACCGCGACTGACAGTGAAGTCATGCAAAAACCGTTGGTTCATTTCAAAGTGCGTAAGTAGATTATCATTTCCAGTTAGATAAACCCCGTGGTGACCAAAAGCGTCTTCAAGTTCGGTGGCCCCGCTCAACTGGCAGCGCAGACCGTCAATGGTGCAAAAACTTGCATTTACAAAAATCGCGCTGTCCGCATTGGTGACTAACAAGTTGCGAGCCCAGCAATGAGCGACGCCGTCGAATGTAACTGCGTTGAATCCGAGCTCGGTGAAATGACCACCATATTTTCGAGCTGGAAATTCAAAGCCCAGATTTTCGATGCCACTTTCAGTGACCGTGGGCTGATAGTGGCGTACCCGAGGTTTCCACTCCGGACGCAGGTCGAAGCGCAAGGGGCGTTCGATCACCACGCGGTTTTTTTTCACCGACTTAATCCGCGTGACAAAACTCGTCGATAGCTTCGAAGCTTTGATTTTCTGAGTATCTGCTAGGTCGCCCGAATAAAGAAATGCGAGCAGTGATTTTTCATGATCATCATTTACCGTGATTTCAATCCACGAGCCAGATGAAAGACCCGTTAGACTTTCATCGACGATTAGTTCGCGATCGCCTCGCTTAGCGGCAACCGTCACCGACCCGATGTCACCTCCAGGGTTTTCGCCGTGAAATGAGACGATGCCGCCGCTCCAAGAGTACTCTGAAGTGACGCGGCCATTGCTATTAGCACCCGTGTTAGGTCGGATTTCCTCGAGTGGTAGCGGGCACACAAGTACCGAGCGCTCTGGACCAGCTCCACGCAGGACGATACCCGGACGGGTGATTTCTAGCAGCTTGGTGATACGATAGCGCCCGGGAGGTACGGCGATGGCGCCCTGCTTCGTCTTGGCGATCGCCGCGAGAAAAGCCGCCGAGTCATCAGTCATACCATCGCCCTTAGCCCCGAAGTCGCGCACATTTGAAGTCACGGCTGGGCATGGTATCGGGCGGTCGCCACAGGCATAACCGGCGAAAGAGACATCCGGCAAGCGGCCAACGGGGTCGTAGGCTTCGCCGTGAGAGCCCCACAAAAGCGATGGCGTTTCGGCACCTGCCACTCGTGTGAGCCAAAGAGAAAAAAGTAGGATCAGAAGTTTTGGCATCGGAATTAACTTCATGCAAAGCGAGTTGGCGAACGCTGAAAAATTCCAGCATGGGAGAAAATAAAAAACGAGGTTGTTGACCAGCTGGTCAGCAACCCCGTCTTCTTCCGAAGATAAACCCACTTACTTCGAAAAATCTTATCGATTACGGCGACGGAGCAAGGCGAGAACTCCTAGACCACCGACCACCATTGCCACATTCGGCTCAGGGATCACCGTTAGAGTCACGAAGTTGGCCGCACCCGCTTGGTCAGATGTGTAGTTAGATCCGCCCAAGGTATCATTGTAGTTGAATTTCCACGTGTTGGAACCAAGCACAATTTCCGAATCGTCCGCGAGAGTTGATGAATTGTAGGTGAATAACCCCCCGTCCCAAGCGCCCACCGAGCTGATGAGAGTCAATTTAGAATTGCTTGCCAAGGTGCCAGAAAATAGTTCGGTTAGAGTAAGGATCGATCCAGCGGCAATGTTGAGGCTGCCGCTTGAGTAGGTGAGGTCACCTGCAAAACTCGAGCTATTCAATTCATAGGCGTAGGTAGAACCTGTAACGAATGACAGTGCACCGAGACCGAGTGACTCGATCGAGTTACCCGGGGCGAGAGTACCCGTGACCGAGGTAGCTCCTCCGAGCAGGCCTGATCCACCCAGCGTAGCACCCGTGGCAACGGAGACGTTGCCGGTGGAGGTGCTGCTATTGCCGTTAATAACGAGTTTTCCCGCATTAACATTCGTCACGCCGTTGTAGCTGTTTGCACCACTTAAAGTCAGTGTTCCGGCACCAGACTTTTCCAGACCGCGTGTGGCGGAACCGGTGTTCGTGAGTGCACCTGCGACGGAGGTGTTGCCAGCGCCAGTGACGGTTAAAGTTCCAGCTGTGCTCGAGCTGATGTCAAGGTTTCCAGCGAATGCAATCGTCAAGTTCGAATCGGTGTTGGTGATGGTTTTACTTCCGTTAGTACCAGTTGATACTGCGCTATTTCCGGTGAAAGTGAGGGTTGTGGCGCTGCCGCTGCTGGCGGTGAATTTCATGTTCTGACCCGTATAAGCAGCAAGTGAGTAGGCACCCGCGACAGCCATGTCCAAAGTACCAGCGTTAGCCGCACCAGAAGCTCCGTAAAGGGTAGCAGTGGTGGCGAGCGCGTTCACATTTGAGAGCTTCAAAATCGGGGCACTTGCCGAGGCGCTTGCGAGCGTGAATAAGCCCACAGCACTATTACCCGCGGTGATATCAAGTGTTCCATCTTGGATCGTCGTGCCGCCGGTGTATGAGTTGGTGCCACCGAGAGTGAGCGTGCCCGTGCCGATCTTGGTGAGTTTGGCGGCAGAAGACTCACCGATGCTTCCCAAAGTGATATTTCCAGCACCGATAGTGGTGTTCGAAGTCAAGGTCACTGCGCCACTTAGGCTGGCGGCACTGGCATTGCTGTTGATCAAAGCCCCAGCTGATAATATTCCAGAGCCTCCGAGTGATAGAGACTCGGCACCGACCGTGCGACCATTGATGTCAAGGACGCCGCCAGAGGAGACGGTGGTACCCGCGGCGGTGGTTCCAAGGGCGGAGTCGTTACCGATTTTAAGCGTCGCCCCAGAATTGATGGCGGTGGAGCCGGTGTAGGTGTTCACCCCGTTGAAAGTGGTGATGCCGGTGCCCTTCACAGCCACACCCGTTTGAACATTTGAAGTTCCGTTAGACACGACACCCGTGACAGTTAGGTTTGCAGTACCCGAAAGATCGGTCACGTTTGCTGTTAGTGAATTTGATAGTTTGATGCCTGCGAGCACCATCGTATTGCCAGCGCCAACAAAATTGAAAGACCGACCGGTGGTCGCCGATGTGCTGTCTAAAATACCCATGGAAAGAGTGGTTCCCGTGCCCGCGAAAGACATCGACCGACTGGTGGTGGCCGTCACCGTGCCGCTTCCGAGGTCTAGGTTGTTCGCCGCGGTGCTTGCAGCGGTGCCGAAGATGAACCCAGCTGGTGCAGCACTACTCGTAGTCCCAGCCCATAAGATCGCGTTGTTGCCGGCATTGACCAGAGCGGCTCCGCTGGTGTTGTTAATCACTCCTCCGACCTCGGTGGTGAGTGTTCCAGAGCCTAGAGCGTTTACGTTGTTCACGTTGACGGTGCCCGCGGTCACGATCAACCCGCCTGCAGCACCCGAGTTGTCCCCGCTGAGTGTCAACGTTCCTCCCGCAGCATTCATCGTGGTCAGGCCGTCGTAGGTATTGCTACCGGAAAATATCGTGGTACCGGTGGAGGTGACCGTCATCTTGCCTGTGGTGGCGGTGCCTCCATTCGCGATGGCACTTGCAAAGGTGACTGTGCCAGCTCCAGATACGGTCACTGTGCGGTTGGAGGAACTGCCAGAGGTGGTCAGATTGTAGCCACTATTAAAAACCAAAGAACCACCCGCGATCGAACTTATAAGACCGTCACCGTTTGAATTGTTCACCACCAAATTGAACGTCTGAAGTGCGGTCGAATTATTGGTGATTCCTGTGCCCATTACGTCCAACTGTTTGCCATTGGCGGAGGCGAAGGTGTAGACATTCGCTCCTGAGGTAAAATTCAGCCCTAGGACAGTTCTATTAGAAGACAAATCCACTGCATTGAATCCACTCCCGGAATTGCCGAACGTAGCGATGTCGGTATTGCTGGAGGAGGAAGAGAGCTGAGGACCGCCATCGGGTGTCCAGTTGGTGGTGGTGGTCCAACCGCTACCCAGATTGTCCCAAGTGCCGCTGGCGGCGGATGCGGAGGGCGAGGAAAGCAACATCGAGGTTACCATCGCGACAGGAATGGCAGCAAAGGTCGGGGCGAAGAGGCGGAATTTCGGGGTTTTCATGAATTTAAGTACTATCTGGTGCCTAGATTAGGATTTTTGTAGAAATTCACTCGGTCCCCGCAGAAGGGAAGAATGATTTTTAGAATGAAAGGGGTTTTGTAATGGGTTAACTACACGAGAAATATGGCACCGCTTAAAAAATAAGTCATGTCGGACAAAGTGACGACACGGACGACAAGGCATTATTGGACGACCACCTTCAAGCGGTAGAAGCACCGATCCGTCGTGCTAGGAAGGCTCAAAGTCACGGATTGCCCTGCAGCCACCATGTTCGAGTGGCTGATGAGAGCGGTCCAAGCAGCGAGGCTGGAGAGATTCGGGGAGGATTCCAGCGTGAAATAACGAGTAAATCCTGCATATCCGGCCCCGGAGGTC
>VFJU01000555.1 GCA_009885905.1 Verrucomicrobiota bacterium | reverse complement strand
GCCGTCAAGGCATTGAGCCTAGGCTCAATGGTCGTGCATTCCCAGCAGTGTCTTTCACTTTGAAATAAAAAATCCAGACTTGCCCCACTCCACTTCCAAGGGCATTCCAGCCATATGAAATTCGGCGCAGTATTATTTGATTTCGATGGCGTGTTAGTCGACACCGAATGGGCGATTTACCAAGCGTGGTTGAAAACGTTCCAAGCACATGGTCATGATTTGCCACTGGACATTTACACCCGCTGCATTGGCTCGGACTTTGCCACATGGTCACCGAAAACCCACCTCGAGGACCTCTCCGGACTGGATTTCGACTGGCACGATCTCGATACACGCAGACAAGAAACTATCATGGCAGAACTCGTCGGCGAACAAACGATGACCGGCACTTTACCCTTGTTAGAGAAACTCAGAACATCCGGAATCCGTCGAGCCGTGGTTTCTAGCTCATCACACCACTGGGTAGACGGGTGGCTCAATAAGCTCGCGTTTGCACATTATTTTGAACTGGTGATTTGTCGGGGCGATGCTGCGAAAATAAAACCTGCGCCTGACCTTTATCTTGAAGCGGCAAAGCGCCTCGGTCTAGCACCGCAAGACTGCTTGGTGATTGAAGATTCGCTCAACGGAATGCACGCGGCAAAAGCTGCTGGCATGACGGTTTGGATCGTACCAAACCGAGTCACTTCCGGATTAAATTTTACCCCAGCAGATCGAACGTTCCAATCTCTGGTCGAGCTGTGCGAGGCTATTTAAACTCGGCACTTCCGCTCGGCACGTTTCGCGCTAAACTCCGGCTATGTTTTTGAGATGTCCATTAATCATCATGCTCGTGTGTGCATGGCTACTCGGTGGTTGCAGCGAAAAGTCCACTTTGCCCAGCCAAAAAACAGAGTTACGCGTGGGCATGGATCTTAGCTATCCGCCATTTGAGATGCAAAATCAAGCAGGTGTCCCCGACGGCGTGAGCGTAAGACTTGCAGAATCACTGGCCGCCAAACTCGGACGACCGCTCAAAATTGTGCCCATGGATTTCTCTGGATTAATCCCCGCACTCAAGACCGGCAACATCGACCTCGTTCTTTCATCCATGACTGCCACCGATGAACGAAGACAATCCATTTGCTTTTCAAAGCCCTATGCTTTCACAGGTTTAGCGTTACTGGTTGGAATAAATTCCGATGTTGGGTCGGTTGAAGATTTAAAAAAACCTAATAGGTCGATAACAGCTAAGGCTGGAACCACTGGTGAAACTTGGGCCATTAAAAATATTCCTGAAGCAAAACGGGTCGTTTTTGAGGATCAAACCGCGTGTGTGTTAGAAGTTGCTCAGGGCCGTGCCGATGCTTTTATTTACGACCAGCTTAGTATCTATCAGTATGCTGAGGAAAATAAAACAACCACTCGTG
>VFJU01000377.1 GCA_009885905.1 Verrucomicrobiota bacterium | reverse complement strand
TCGCCGAGTTCGGAATCAAGAGCCGATCCAGTGCTGGCAATCTAGTCACCAAGCACGGAATCGAAAAAATCATTCGCGCCCCCAAGGACTATGATCCAACGCTGGGGGCCTAGAAGTTAGGCGGTGAAACTCACGATGTCATCCGCTTCAAGGTAGTCGAAAAGCGTACTCACCGCAGGGTCAATCTTGGCTTCAGCGCACGCAGCGATAAACCAGTCTTTTTGTTCAGGGATGTGGTAAGGTCTGGCGGCTTCCATGCCGTCCGACCATGCATCTTTTTCTGCTTGTGTCCTCGCCACACCGTTTGCGTCGAGCCATGCGGCAATTTCGTTGTTACTTAATCCAGATTCTAATAACTTTTTCACGTCGTCGGCGACGACTTCTTTGAAGTTGAAAAGATAGTTGTCCAGCGGGCAGTCGAAGTGATATCCGCCTGCGTTGCCAATAAGATGAGCGCGGCCCTTGTCGAGAGCGCGGGCGAGGATGGCGTAGCCGGCTAGGCGGACACGAGGACTGGACGGGGATTCTTTGTTGAGATCTTTAGCGCTGGTCATGATGGTTGGTATGTTAGTATGAAAATATTTTGAAAATTAGAGCTGTTAAATCGATGCGTTTAGCCATTCGCGGAAGACCGCTTTGTCCGCGGGAAGAAGCGTGGCAACTTTTGGTTTGTCGGCGAGGATAGCGAGGCGCTCGGGAATCTCGATACAGCGATCACCAAGTTCGGCTTCCATCACGTCGAGGAATTTTGCTGGGTGCGCGGTTTCGAGGGTGACGGTGGCACTGGATGGATGGGTGCTCCGCCATGTTTGTGCGGCAAGCCATCCGATGGCACCGTGAGGGTCGATTTCATAATCGTAGAGCGCTTTGACGGTTCGGATGGCGGCGCGGGTCTGGTCATCGCTGAAAGCCATGCCGGTGATGCGTTTCTGCATGGCTTCCCATGATCCGCCGAACAAGGCTTGCATGCGAACGAAGTTCGATGGAGCACCTACATCCATTGCGTTAGAAATTGTCGGTACACTTGGACGAGGCGTGTATTGACCTAGGCGCAGGTACTCGGGGACCACGTCGTTTCGGTTGGTGGCAGCGACAAATTGATCGACTGGCAGTCCTAACTGTAGCGCGAGTAATCCAGCGGTGAGATTCCCAAAATTTCCTGATGGGATGACGAAGGTTGGTTTAACTCCTTCAGGCAATTGGCGAGCAGCGTGAATGTAGTAAAAACTCTGAGGAACGAGGCGGGCTAGATTGATCGAGTTTGCAGATGTTAGATTAAGTCGCTCTGAAAGTTCGCGGTCGAGGAATGCAGATTTAACCAGTGATTGGCAATCGTCAAAAGACCCTTGAATTTCTAGGGCGGTGATATTTCCACCGAGGGCGGTGAGTTGTTTTTCTTGAAGACCTGAGACCTTGCCTTGTGGATAGAGAATGATTACGCGTGTGCCAGGGACTTGATGAAAAGCCGAGGCCACCGCGCCACCCGTATCGCCAGAAGTCGCAACAAGAACAGTTAGTTCGCGATTTTCTCCACGGGTGAGCCAAGCCATCAATCGTGCCATGAACCGTGCGCCGAAGTCTTTGAAAGCAAGTGTCGGGCCGTGGAAGAGTTCTAAGATATGATCACCCGGGCCGAGAGTGACGAGCGGCGCGTCAAAGGAAACGGTGCCCTCGACGATATCGACCAACGCTTGCGGCGTGACGTCTTCACCGAAAAATGCTTCCGCCACCGCGATGCCGATTTCCGGGAAGGTCAACTCTCGCCAAATATCCCAGAACTGGCGGTCAAGCACTGGCAGGGATTCGGGCATGTAGAGACCGTTATCCGGGGGCAGAGAGCGCAAGATGGCCTCCTTGAGATCGACACGATGCGACGGGTTATTGGTGGAGTGATAAAGCACGGCAG
>VFJU01000104.1 GCA_009885905.1 Verrucomicrobiota bacterium | reverse complement strand
TGGTGTCCTCGGTCTGGCCGAATTTGAAGAGATAGAGTTGGTTCGCATCACGCTGGGTGAGAGCCACACAGTTCGCTCCTAAGGCGACGGAGTCTGTTAAATCGTCCTGGGTCGCGCTTGAGGCATCGTAATTAGCACCGGTACGAACGTTGAACTCCGTTAGAACTAACGGAAAGCGAGTTTCTCCAGGCATATCGGCGGTGATGTAGCCGGCGAGCAGGTCGATGTCCTCAATATAGCCGGTGAGGCCACTGCCATCATTCGTTCGCATCGAGTATTTCTGGTAGTTGTAAAAATTAAAGAGCCACCAATTTGGACTGGTCGTTCCATCAAGCTTTAAGTGTCGATTGACCACCGCGTCACGACCCCAAGTGTCGCTGATGGAGTTATACTTGGATTCTCCACTTGCGGTGTTGGGTGCGTAAATCTGCGTTACAAGTGATTTACCGAAGGCGCTGTTGACATCCGTGATCGCAGCTTGGATCGCGTCCGAACAAACGCGAAGGCGCAGCAACCAGTCCACCTCAGTTACTCCAACCCAATTGTTAGGCTCGTTGAACATGGAAAACCTGTGAACGTTATAATCACGCGAAAGCAGGTAAGCTTGAGCGTAATAATGCTGCCAAATTTCCCATTGTCCGGAGTAATCGATTGCTCCAGTTAGCGGAAACATCGACGGACTGCACGTGATGTTTGCCAAGATATCCACTCCTAGCCCGCTCAGCGTTCCAAATGCATCCTTGTAGTTGATCTCGTTGCTACCGTTGGTGGAGACGAAATTGTAATTGTAGTCCGACCATTTGATATAGGTGCTACTGGCAGTCCCAGCAGATCGGGTCGCCGTAATGTTGCTGTTGAAAGTCACGAGTGAGGTCACCTTTGATTTACCCGGGGAAGTGGATCCCTGAAGTTCAGACGCACTGATAAACACCCGGGCAGCCTTGACTCCAGAATAACGAAACCAATCCGGTGCATCACCGGTGATTATAAAATGACCGAGGTTGTAACCAAGCGATTCAGGTGTGGCTCCCTCAACGGTTGAAGTCGACGTGATGACATCGGTAGATGTTATAATTATGTTAGTGGTAGCCGTACCATTGAGTCCCGTGGCGGTGATCGTCACGATGACACTCCCTCTGCTGCTAGGAAGTGTTCCGCTCAGAACGCCCGTGCTGGCGTCCAGTGTGATTCCTGCAGGAAGACCGGTGGCCGTGTAGAGACTGGGTGAGTTATTTGCCTGAATCTGGTAGGTTAAGGACGAACCTGCTGCGCCACTGATGCTCGTTGCGCTGGTGAGCGCGGGTCCATATTGCGCACTTATTGGGATCTGTAAAAACAGGAAAATTAAAACAAAATATTTGTTCATCGGTTTTTTCCTAATCAATCAATAAAATGCAGATCATTGGCGATGCGTATCAAATCACAATCCACACAAGTGTTAGTGATACCCACCCCATAAAATCCTAGTAACATTTAGACACACAGTAACTAGGATAAATGTTTTAACACTTGATTTTTTCTTCGCCAACCTCACGAGTTTTAGTGATATGACAAAACAATACGTAAGACGCTAGTCTTCATCAAAGGTATGCTGTATTTTTCACAAACACAAATCCGCGTTTTATTTTTTGCATTAGCAATCACTCACCCCCTTCTAAGTCGACCTTGCCTTGCAGAAACGCAGGTAAATACCTCTACGAAGCCCGGTGCAGCGTGGCGCCTTCAATCGACAATTATCTTAGAGAATCTACCGAGCAATAATACCGTCCAGTCTCTCGATCAGTTCGGCGGACTGGCATCGCCACTCACTAAAGCGACCGGTTTCTTTCATACCCAGCTCATCGGGCAACGCTGGTGGTTGGTGACCCCGGATGGGGGATTATTTATCAGCCGTGGCATGAACTCCGTGAGCCAGATTACGACACCGGGTGGCAGGGCGAGCCTTAAACAAAAATTTGGATCTTCCCAAGAATGGGCCACACAGACGCTCGACCTACTTCGAAATGATGGGTTCAACACACTTGGAGCATGGTCGGACACGGCCACCTTAAAAAGCGCAAGCAAGCCCATGGCTCAAACGATCTTGTGGTCGTTTATGTCGAGTTACGGAAAAAAACGTGGGGGAACCCGACAAGAGTCCGGTCACACTGGGTATCCGAACGACTGCCCATTCATCTTTGATCCGGAGTTCGAACCCTTTTGCGAAAATTATGCCAAAAAACTTGATAGCCAACAGCAAGACCCGTGGATTATCGGTCACTTCAGTGATAACGAACTACCATGGTCAAGAAAAATGTTAGAAAACTACCTTTCACTCCCCTCTTCAGACGCTGGTCACCGAACCGCAATCAATTGGTTAGAAAATCGGCACGATAGTTCCAGTCCAATCACGGAGGATGACCGCTCGGCATTCTTGGCATTTGCCATCGACAAATATCTCACCATCACAGGGGGAGCCATACGTAAACATGCACCTCATCATCTTTTTCTTGGGCCTCGGTTGCACGAAACCGTCTACCACTTGCCAGAGGTTTTCGCCACACTCGGACACCATGTCGATATTGTCTGCGTAAACTACTACCGAGCATGGTCCCCTCTCAAAAAACTAATGGAATCGTGGAGTATAGAGTCAGGGAAGCCACTGATGATCACTGAATTTTATGCCAAGGGTGAGGATAGCGGCATGGGCAACACCGGTGGTGCGGGTTGGCTCGTAAAAACCCAGAAAGACCGCGGCGCATTCTATCAGAATTTTACACTTGGACTCATTAAGAGCAAGGTTTGTGTAGGATGGAGCTGGCATCGCTACGCAGATAATGACCCCGATGACAAGAATGTGGATCCTTCCAACCGCGACTCTAACAAAGGAATTGTTAGTAATCGCTACGATCCTTTTATAGAATTACTCGAATCAATGAAGCCGCTAAATCTTCAAGTTTACAACCTCGTAAGTCACTTTGATTCTTCAAATTAATCAATTTGCTTCTGCACCTTTTATCTTAGTCGGCAGACCCAAGTCCTTCTTATGATTTAACGCGAAAAGCTTAAGTCCATCGCTCAAATCAAAACGCCCCGAGATCTTGCGATCACGGGGCGCATTATGATGATTTGTTAGCTTATTAAGCAGACGCAACGGTGCGCCGAAATTCACGCATTAACTGGCGCGTCTCATTTTGCCACTGGTTAAGTGCTTCGCGAGAAAGCTGAACGCGATCGGCGACGGCTTTTTCTAACTCATGGTAGTTCGTGGTGAGCTTTTCGACAATCTCGTGTAGCGTGTCTGAGGCTCGGTGAGCGGCCGGGTGTTCGCGCAGTTCAGCGAGTTGCGATTGAGCTTTTCTACGCGCCTCGCCCATTTCCGCTAAGAGAATGCGACCGTCCGGCACGCGACGAAGTCCGGTGACCAGACCGAGTTTGGAAAGAGTCCAAATGGTCCACTTACTAGGATCCCACTGCCATGGCTTCACACCATTGCGGTAGTCGTGTTGGAACTCGTGATGATAATTGTGGTAGCCTTCACCAAAGGTGAAAAACGCCATGAGCGCGCTGTCACGGGCACTGTGACTGGTCGAGTAGGGCTGGCGCCCGAGCATGTGACAAAATGAATTGATGAAAAATGTACAGTGCTGAGCCACCACGATGCGAGCCACACCAGGAATCAGAAATCCACCCAACGCACCCAGCCATGGACTTTCACCATGAGATGCACTCCACCAAGCACACAAAGCAATCGGAAGTAGAACTCCAACCGAAAAACCAATCCAATGAACGTAGCGATGCTGCCACATGACCAACTTGTCTTTTCGTAAATCTGCGACGTTGTCCATCGGTGGCTCGGGATCGAGTTTGAATAACAACCAACCTATGTGCGCCCAGAAGAACCCCTTTGAAATATCATAGGGATCTTCGTCGTGGTCGACATGCTTGTGGTGAAGCCGATGATCAGAAGCCCAATTGAGGCATGAATTTTCGAAAGCGCAGGCACCGAAAACAAGGGTAAAAAACTTCACCGCTTGCCCGGATTTGAAGGATAAATGAGAGAACAATCGGTGGTATCCGACGGTAATGCTCATCATCGTCGCGGTCACATAGAAGGCAAAAAGGGCAAATTCAAACCCGTTGAGCCCAAATTTTATCAGATAGATCGGGACGCCAATGAGGGCCATGAGGGCGGTGCCGATTAAAAAAGAACTGGTGGTCCAATTTACACGATCAAAAGGAATACGTTGCATTATTTATTGTTTTAACCCCCTCGACAGCCGGATGTTTAACCGAGCGGTCGGCACAGTTGCGTGCCGATAGCCGAAGGACGAGGGTTCATACGTCAAAAAAAGACGCGAAGCAAGCCCCCCTTTTTTCAAGTTTTCGCCCCGTTCTGCCTTGACAAGTTTTGGGGGATCACGCATCAAGCGCCTCACCGGGAGCTAATTGCAGAACCCAACCAACCAAAATACAATCATCGCATGCGTGGAGTGACTATGAAAAAAGGCGAGCCCGTCGACCGGGCTCTCAAGCGCCTCAAGACAAAATTGGATGCCGAGGGCATCCTTGAAGAGATGCGCCGTCGCCGAGCATTTGAAACGCCGACCGAGCGCAAGCAACGCAAACTGCGGTCTGCTTCGAAGCGCAACAAAATCCGCTGGCGCTTCTCGAACGCTCCCGCGACCGAGCGTTCCGAGTCGGTTGAATAATTTTCTGGGATCTGCACCCCGGGTAAAAACGGATGCCAATGGCATCCGTTTTTTTTGTGCGATTTTTCCAGGCTACTAGGAAATCCACTACACGAATTTGATTTTCACGGGAAATTTACTGACCCAAACTTCAATCCATGATGGAGCGTGTATTTCTTGGGTGGGACCGACCGTTTTTGAATGTAGCCGTCGAGTGGCTACTTGAGCGGCGAGATGACCTGCCCACAATGCTGTTAGTGGTTCCAACGGCTCAAAGCGGGCGAACCTTACGAGAGGCACTCGCAGTCGCTGCTGAAGCGTTGCTGTCCCCGAAGGTCGTAACGCCAGGATCATTCCTCCAAGCTCGCAACGACGAAGCCGCTGCGAACTGGGTGGAGCAGGTTGCATGGGTTGAAGTGTTAGAAAATATTACAGACTGGAGTGAGTACGAAGCATTGTTTTCCCAACCTCCCGGCGAGGGTACTAACTGGGCTAGCGGCTTGGCCCGAGAAATGGTTCAACTGAGACATACGCTACAGGAAAACGGTCTTTTGCTCACCATCGCATCACGCAAACTCAGCGAAACCGTGGAAGCGGACCGCTGGGCTGCTCTCGCCAAGTTAGAGCAACTCGTCGAGCAAAAGTTTAACGAGTGGGGGCTCAAAAGCCGTAGTAAAATTCTAACAAATGGAATACGTTTGCCGGGTGGATTCACGAAGATCGTCCTAGTTGGCATCGCGGAAATGCCACCTCTTGTGGAACGAGCCGTAATCGCCTCCGAACAATCGGTGACCACTCTCATCGGCGCACCAGAATGCGAGTCCCAAGAGTTTTCGGCCACCGGAAAACCTTCAACAACATGGTCACAACGACCGATGCCGTGGCCGAACGGATTAGTGCAAGTTGCTGCAGATCCAAGACAACAAGCACTCGAAGCACTCGAAATAATCGCAACAAGTCAGACAACGTCCGATCAACTTGCACTTGCGGCAGTCGACACCGAGGTGGGCGATGAGTTAGCGCGCACCTTGACCCGCGAGGGGTGGCCAGCATTTCACCCTGCGGCAAACGTCTCGAAACACGGCCTCTTTCGGTGGTTTAAAATCTGGGGCGAATGGCTGACGGACCCAACGCTGGCAAATCTAGCAGATTTACTTACCCTACCAGAAACAGGAATTTTAATCGCTGGAAAGCGCGCTCAGAAAGCCAAGTGTCTCGCCAAGCTCCGCGACTGTTGGATGATCACTCGTACTGAAGATCTACAACGAAGAATCGCCCAAGAAAAATTCAAAAGTGAATGGGATAAAGAATCCGCAGAGGAACTTTGTAAAGCGGCGGAAGCTCTAGAAAAATGGCGTAGCAGCCTTCAGAGTGAAAAATTTATAGATAGCATAAATAGATTGTTAGAAATAATCGCGCGCACTGAACCATCAAACGAAGATGCTGCGAGCATCATGACCGAATGGCTTGCAAATGCTGCACCAATGATGGCGCGAGTGAAACGCAGTGCTGGATTCTGGATCGAACTCATGCTTTCGGAAATTCCTTCCCCACCACCGATCCCACCAGTAGGGCGAGTGATTGACGTGCAAGGATGGTTAGAAATCTATCATGAGCCGGGAAGCCACCTGATTTTATGTGGGATGAATGACAGCAAAGTCCCCGCTCGCAGTGGTGGCGAACCTTGGCTGAGCGAAACCAGTCGAGAAATACTCGGGCTTATCAAGGATGCGGATCGCGCATCAAGGGATGCATTTCTCTATCATTCGATGGTCAAATCCCGCCTGATGAATGGGCGCGTGGATGTGATTTGCGGCAAATCTGGATCTGGCGGAGAACCGATGATGCCGTCGCGCTTGTTACTGGCTGCTACACGCAACGAACTGCCCGCTCGCGTGAGGCAACTTTTCCACAAAATCGAACCACCCGAAGCCAGTTTGCGTTGGCAAAAAGACTGGCAATGGAAGCCGAGAAAAGCCGATCCACCGGCGCGAATCAATGCCACTTCATTCACCGATTATCTCACTTGTCCGCTGCGCTATTATTTGAAGCACGTTATTAAAATGCAAACTCCGGAAACCACGCGAACCGAGTGGAATGCTCGCGACTTTGGCAATGTGGCTCACGAAGTTCTCGAACGGTGGGGACGTGACACGGTTGCGCGCGAACTCGCCTTGCCAGAGCCTATTCACGATTGGCTATCTGCAGAGTTAGACAGGGTCGTCATCGAGTGGTTTGGCACTCGAGTCCCTCTGGCCGTGCGCATCCAGACCGAATCATTGAGGAAACGACTTGAATGGATGGCACAGGTACAAGCCGCGAATCGATTAAATGGATGGATAGTGATGGATGTCGAGCGGAAGGAAGAACTCAAGTTTGGCGATGCAGTGATCATTGTGAAAATCGACCGTATCGATCGGCACTGCGAAACGGGCCAACTCAGAGTCATCGACTATAAGACGGGTAAAGTCGAAGGAGTTGAAAAATCTCATCGAAAAAAACTCACCGTGGCAAGCAAGCTACCGCCGCACATCGGGGATCAATGTCCCGCCATTCAATCTACAATAACCAAAGACAAGCCTGTAAATTTTCTCTGGACCAATCTTCAACTTCCACTCTACGCCGCCGCCCTCGTCGCAAAGAATGACGCGATTCCCGCACCCTGTTATTTCACACTTGGTTCGACTAAAGCAGACGTAGCCATTCATGAATGGTCAGAATTTGACAGTTCGGACCTCGAATCAGCGAAAAATTGTGCCACTTGGGTCATCAATCAAATCAATGCTGAAGTTTTTTGGCCACCCGCAGAAAAAATCAAATACGACGACTTCGCCGTACTCGCTGCGGGCAGAAAACTCGATGAGATGTTCGTAAAACATCCCTAATCAAACTGCGCTAAGGCGCTGCACTACCCAAATGATACCGATGAGGGTGATGCACACGGACCCCCATTTCTGCACCTGAGGTGTCCATTTCCTGAGCGGCCAAAGAATGAGAAACGCCGCAACCAGCACACAGATTTGTGCGAGTTCGACGCCGATATTAAAGCCTAACAGTGGAGACGCTAACTGACTTCGTGGTACACCGCCAATTTTTTCCGCGAGCACGCTTGCGAAACCTAACCCGTGCAGCAGACCAAAACAAAAAACCAAGATCATGCGCTTCTTACCAAGTTTGTGAGTCAAAAGATTTTCAATACCAATACAAGTAATACTAACAGCAATAAGTACTTCAACCCATTTACTTGAAACATGCACCAAACCATAGACGGCGAGTGCCAGAGTGATCGAATGAGCCAAAGTGAACAACAAGGACTGGTACCATTTCCACGCCGTCCGAAGCAGGCGGGCGAGCCTGAAAGGTTCGAACTCGCCTGACTGCTTCGGCGGATGATTGGAAGGTGCCTAACATGGTATCTTCACGCCGCCATGAAGAAACCATCCCGCAAGATCCAGTCAGTCTATCGTAACCAGAACGCCCTTGTCCGCGCCGTCTTCGAACGTGCCGGAGACGCCCGCAAAGTCCTCTGCGTCGCCCTCGACTACGCCAAACGCAAGCACGTCGCCCTCATCTGCGATGGCCACGGCGACGTCCTCAAAGCCTCCTTCCCCGTTGAGAACAACGCAGCAGGCATCACCCACCTCATCAAGGAAATCACCGCTACCGCCCGCCGCCGTAAAATCCCTAAAGACCAGATCTTCCTCGGCGGCGAGGACGAGGCTGCCTACGTCGCGAACTTCACTGAAGCTCTCCGAGCCAAAGGCTACCTCGTCGTCCGCGTCAACGCCTACGAGGCCAAGGAAAACCGCGAAAACCTCCTCGCCAGCACCGACACCCTCGATTTGCTAGGCATCGCCAAAACCCTGCTTTCGCGCCGCGCCCGCCTCACCGGCGACACATCTTCGAGCGCCGCCGCCTATCACCATCTCCGCGAAATCACCCGCTGCCGCCGCACTCTCGTCCGTCAGCAAACTGCCGCCTCTAACCGTATCCACGCCCTCGCCGACCAACTCTTTCCCGGCTTCCTCAACGGCTC
>VFJU01000488.1 GCA_009885905.1 Verrucomicrobiota bacterium | reverse complement strand
GCACCGGGAATCGCATTGGCCTCGACCGTTTCGAGTTCCTCATCCGAGTATTCACCATTCGCATGTTTACCGACGGCTTCGAACACCGAAACGATATCGAGATCTTTTTTCTCGCCCTTCAGCGTGGCACATCCCGGTAGGATCGTCCCGCCATAAACGAAAACTGCCGGACGGTTCATACGAGCCATCGCCATCAAACAGCCTGGCATGTTTTTATCACATCCACCAATCGCGACGAACCCATCCATGCCTTCACACCCTACGACCGTCTCGATCGAGTCTGCGATGACCTCGCGTGAAACTAACGAGTATTTCATTCCCTCGGTGCCCATGGAAATGCCGTCGGAAATGGTGATGGTATTAAAAATGATTCCCTTACCGCCAGCAGCGTTCACGCCTTTGGACGACTCGATGGCGAGTTTGTCGATGTGGATATTGCACGGAGTGACCTGGCTCCAAGTCGAGGCGATGCCGATCTGCGGCTTGGCGAAGTCCTCTTTATTGAATCCGACGGCGTAAAGCATGGCGCGACTGGGCGCACGGTCGGGGCCGTCTAGCATGATGCTGGAAAATGGGCGGTTGGTATCTTTCATTGCGTGGCGAGCATCTTGCCGATCTGGGGGGCGCGTCAAGGGAACTGGGAGAAGTATTTAAGATTTAATGTTTCAGAAATCAGAATGACAGGCATTATCGCGATGTGGAATGGATAATCCAAGCGGCCCTAGCCGCGATAATCAGTGAGCTTGTTCTAGGCAAAAAACTCGGAAATCGAGCGTTGGCATGGGGCGCACTTATTGGACTGATGCCCCAGCTCGATCTACTGATTTCACCATTCTTAGACAATGCGCATCAACTCGCCTGGCATCGCGGACCAAGCCACTCGCTGATCTTGATGGCACTGGCGTCATGTGCGGTCGGTCATGGCTTGGCGAAAATTTGGAAGCGAAAGAACATTGGTAAGTTAGAAGCGATCGGCGTGGTGTTTTTGATATGGAGCTCAAATCTGTTAGTTTGTATTTTTTCGTCGCCAGGTGTTGACCTATGGTGGCCATTTTCTAGCAATCGAGTGACGCTCGGGTTGCTCAACCCTTGTGATTTCTTTTTTGCTATACCGTTAGTTCTTACGGCTTTGTGGGTGGCTTTTTTACCGGTGCAAATCCAGTCTAAGGCTAGAGCCAAAAATAAGATTCCCGTCTCACAACGACGGAGGTGTTGTTATTGGGGACTTGGAATTGCGGTCAGCTACCTTTTGGTCGGAGCTGGAATGAAGTGGCTGGCGTCCTCAGGATTCCAAGCGGATCTCCTACGACGCGGTACAAAATACCAACGCCGATTTGAATCCCCCACCTTTTCGAATCTCTTACTCTGGCGTGCCGTGGTCGACCGAGGCAGCGAAATCTGGGTCGGCTACCGGAGTGTTTTTGAATCACCTAGCACACCGGTGCGATGGACCATTTACCCGCGAGGAAGTGAAAACCTCGCCAGCGTGGCGGGGATGCGAGAAACCAAGTCCCTAATCAAATTCACCGATGGGTGGTGGATCGCCCGCGCAAATGCCAAAGGCGCTTGGTTAGGCGACATCCGAACGCCAGAAAGCCGAACATGGGTAAGCAAAAAAAATAGCGTCGACAGCCGTCTATCAGACTCATGGCTCATCATCTTGTCCGCAAAAGGTGATTCCCTGAGGCCAATCTCCCCAAGTGAACAGGCCACAGACAAAAATCTTCGTCGCATGAGTGCCAGAATCTTTGG
>VFJU01000568.1 GCA_009885905.1 Verrucomicrobiota bacterium | reverse complement strand
GGTGTCGGGTGACTCCCCCAAGATCGATGCGGCCATCACCATGTTTTCGCAGTTTGAAATCATCGAGACGGTCCGTACCGGCAAGGTCGTGATGGCAAGAGGCGAGCAACCGACGTGATTGCCGCAGGTTGCGGTGTTTTCAGTTAGTACGACAAAGAATTTCCCTATCAGGATTTCAGCCTGAGTGGATAGATTATCAAACTGCTTGTCCGTGTAGGATTTTTTGCCCTTGTCGGATGTAGGCGATGCCAGACCAGGCAGTGAAAAATCCTGCGACAGCGCACGGATAATTTGGAGAAATGTCGGTGAGACGCAGCATCACCCAGCCGATGGAGAACATTTGCGTGATCGTGCAAATTTTTCCTGTCCAGTGCGGGACGATGTTTACCTCACGATGATTCACGTAAAGAATTTTGATGCCGCCGAGGATGATGCAGTCACGCAGAACAACAACGACCGCGAACCACAGCGGTAGCCGCCAACCGGGTGTACCCCAGTCCACCAGCGATAGGGTGATCACACCAGTTAGTAAGAGGGCTTTGTCGGCGATGGGGTCAATATAGGCGCCGAATTTGGAGCATTGATTGTAGCGCCTCGCGACCCATCCATCGATACCATCCGTAGAGGCTGCTAGAACGAAAATACCCAGTGCCCACCACCGCAAGCGTTCATCTGGATGGGTGATCTTCACGGTGTATCCGTAGCAGAACGCCAAAACCGCATAGACCGGAACCAAGCAGATTCGCGCGATGGTGATTTTACTGGCAAATGTCACAAATCTACGAAAGCAGAATCATCCAGTTTGCGAAACTCGAAAATTTCAACTGCCGCTGGGCAATTGATTAATACACCGGGGCATCGGCGTGCTCCGCTGCTTCTTCCCCTTGAATTTTCTGCTTCGTCCAGAGGTAGCTCGCTTTGGTATCACGGCCCATGCCGATGATGGTGTTGCAAGAATTTAGCGCTAGCAGTGTTGCGATAACGATGAAATATTTCATGCGGATTTCTAATTCGATGACCGCGTGGGGGAAAGAGAAAATTAAGAATTCCTGATTATTTACCGTGGGTTAATTTGATAAATATAGGCGATTCGTTGGAAAAATGACTTTACAAGGCACGGTGAACGACTAGTTTTCGCGCCCCGGTGACAATTGTTACCGCTCAATTTCACTAATTCTACGCCATGAAAGTTCTCTCATCCCTCGCCTCCGCAAAACGTCGTCATGCTGATTGCCAAGTGGTGAAACGCAAAGGAACCGTGTACGTGATTTGCAAGTCGAACCCGAAGTTCAAAGCTCGCCAAGGCGCGACTGCTGGAACCCGCCTTTCAAAGAAGGGTCTGTAATTCGTGTTTCAGAACTCAGAGGAATTTCTGGGCTCCGCCTGATAGATCAAATCTGGTCTTGTGGTTGTCCGCGAAGATTTTTCTAACGACAATTATTTGCCGTTGTAGCGAATGACTTCTGGTGACTTGCCCTCGGCAAGGGCGAAGATCGTCTTTCCATCTTTTGAAAATGCGACTGACTCAGCTTGACCAAGGTGATGCTCGGGAAGGGCGACTGGCTTCTGCGAAAAGGCTGTTGCCCAACTTTGATCAGGCAATTTATGATAGACGAAGATGCCACAGTAAGTGATCACCGCAGCAAGCGTGCCATCGGCACTGATGTCCATACCGGTAGGCTGGTCGAGAAATTGGATAAGCTCGCTATTCGGAGATTTCACTGATATCGCACCCATCGATTGCACGACTTGGATACTATTCTTTTCTTTAGCTCTCAGTGGCAGTTCGTAGAGTTCCGGCGGAATGGTACGTTTGCTTAGGAAGTAAATTTTTTCAGCTCGGGCATCCACGGCTACCGATTCGCAATCCCGCGGGCCATCTCGAAAGCGAAATTGGATTACCCATGCGGGCGAGACCGTCTCAGCGAGATGATTCGCACCGCTAGGGATTTTAGGCTCAGAAAAAATGTAGAACTTGGATGACTCGCGCTTGGCGTTGTTGTCGCCGGTGTCGGCGACGATGAGGTATGGTTTTCCGTCTAGAGTGAATGAGGCCAGGTCTTCCCAATCGTTATTTTTTGCGCCTTTTAAAGTGATTTTTCCGTGGTCGCTACCGTCTATGCCAGCCAAGTGAATCTCAGGAGGGTTACCGCTATCGTTGATGATCCACATGAAATCTGGATTCGTCGGCGAGATGGCGATCCCGCTGGCTTCGCGGATATTAGTGGACTGAATTTTTGTATTCTTGGCCGTGGGCGAAAACTCAGTTGCAGCACATAGGGAGGCGGAAAGAAGTGTGAGGTAAGAGAAAAGCCAAAGAATGTGCATAGACGCAATCGTAACCGTAAATGGTCGGTGACACAAGGGTCGACGTCGACCGCCTCCGGACCCATGAGAGGGAGAGTGACGGTGCAATTTTTTAATTTGTTAGGCGATACCCTTCTCTTCCAGCGCTCGGTGAAGACGGATTTGTAGATCTGCAAGTACGTTCATGAAATAGATGTAGGCATCGTAAGCACTCGGATAAGGAGTGAAATATTGGTGCACACCTCCATCGGTGCCGCTCTTGGTAGACATCCAGTAGAAGTGGTCTGAGGTCTGCATTTTTCCCCACGCATCCGTGAGATCGGCGTCGTTTATCGATAGCACTTTATTCTCGAGGTGGTGAACCTTGGCGATCGCTTCTTGCTGCATGACATTTCCCATCCAAGCGGAGAGATCTCGCTCGGTGTCTGCCCAGGAGGTGATCAATTCGCAGCTGTACTCTCTCGCGGCGCGATAAAGTTCGACCGCTTCGGTGGGCGTCACCCATTGTAAACCGGCCTCGGTAATTGCTTCGGGGATGCTCTCCCAGAACTTATAAATTCCAGTTTCGTCCCAATGGTGTTCGCCGATGGTTTCGTAGTCCATGAAGAGGTTGACGACATCGCCATCACACTCGGTGATCCATTGTGCAAATTTTTCTGATGTGAGCGGATATTCAGGCCATGCAGCATCTGAAAATCGGAAGCCGAGGTCGTCCGACAGGGGAATGTTACGCAATAGGGTCTTAATTTTAGCGGTGTCCGGCGCACGGTACAGAAAATTAGGCGAACGTCCGACGAGGTTCCGCTCGACGCCCTCGGCGATGATCCCGTCGAATCCCATCATCTCCGCCTTGGCAGCGATGGCATCGTTATAAATCAACTCGGTATTTCGAAAAACACGCGGCCTAACGGAAAAAACTTCTTCAATTTTTTGTAAATGAAGTTCCACTTGACGCTCAAACTCTTTGTTGGAATGAACGAAAGCGAGCGAGTGGTAATAAGTTTCTGCGAGCAATTCCACCCCGCCAGATGCGACAAGCTCTTGGAAGGATTCTAACACATCAGGACGATAGAGTTGCATTTGCTCGATCACAGTGCCGCTGATCGAGAGGGCGATGCGGAAGCGTCCTTCGTTCGCCTCGATGAGACGCTTGAACATACGGTTCGCGGGTAGGTAACATTTTTCTGCCACCTTGTTTAGAATCTCGCGGTTCATTGCCTCATCCTCATAGTTTGCATTTTCACCAATGCGAAAGAAGTCGTATGGTAACAAACGATTCGGTTGGTGGACTTGGAAATATAAACAAACGTCGGGCATATAATAAAAATAGCAGGTTTTTGAGAATTTAGCAGGCTAGTTCATGATAGATGGATACGACTTTAACGGCGGCGGCATCCCAAGTGGATGCACTGATATCAAGTTTAGCTTGTTTGATGACGCGCTCACGTAGCTTGTCATCAGTTAGAAGATTGTCGATGTGCTTCGCCATCAGTTCCACATCCCAGTAGTCGGCCTTGAGCGCACCTTTGAGGATTTCCGACACGCCGGATTGTTTAGAAATGACGGCTGGGATACCAAATTGAGCGGCCTCCAGCGCTGACAACCCGAAAGGCTCCGACACCGACGGCATGCAGTAAACATCGGTCATCGAGAGCAGGTCGTTGACTTTTTCTTTGTCAAGAAATCCCGTGAAGTGGAAATGCGCACCGAGGCCGCGAAAGGCCCCTGACTCGATGAGTGAGCGAAGTTTTTCCCCTGTTCCCGCGACGACAAATCGCACGTTAGGATTTTTGGCAATAACGCGTGCAGCGGTCGCAAGAAAAAATTCTGGACCCTTCTGCGAGGTGAGACGACCAAGGAAAAGAACAAGTTTTTCGGGGAATTTTTTCTTTGTTTCGAACGCCTTCACTGGTTCGGCACCGTTATGCACGGGTCGAATTTTTGAGGCATCGATCGAGTAGTGTTCGATGATGATTTTTCCAGTGTAATGGCTCACGGGAACGACACAATCTGCGTGCTCCATACCAAATTTTTCGAGATCATAAATCCAGCCATGGTCACCAGCACCGGAACGGTCGTACTGCAACGCATGGACATGAACCACGAGCGGCAAGCCGGTAGCTTTTTTCACCTCAACCCCTGCAAGATAGGTCATCCAGTCATGTGCATGGATAATGTCATAGTCTCCGAGCAACGCTAATTTTGCTGCGATTTTAGAATATTCGATCACCTTGCTCCCAATGTCAGGGCCGTACAGGGCGCCCAGTTTGAAGGTGCCAAGTTGTTCGGCAGTGGTCTCTGAAAAAATTTCTAACGGGTCACGAATGACTTCATGAGTGAGTTCGTAAATATCTGTCGAGCTCTCTTCGTTTCCATAGGGATCGAGAAAAACGGGGACTTTTTGCACTTGGGCGAAGCTTTCGTAGCGGTAGCGTTCTTCCGCCGCTTTCAAAGATTTCAGGCTGAGGCGGTTGAGTCCCTGGAGTTCAAATTCCTCAGAGTCAGACTCGGGGGAAGATTGGGGCACGATCACGGTGAGATCGACATGCTTGGCAAGGGCACGCGCAAGACCAAGACAAGCAACCCCAAGCCCCCCATTGATGAGCGGTGGAAATTCCCAGCCGAGTTTTAGGACGCGGAGACGTTTCATGAGTTTGGTTGTAGCCCCGATTGACTCGGCGCATTCGTATTAATCAGAACCACATAAAGCAATCGGAGCAAATGCCGAGCCAAGATCGGGATAGTCTTTCTAGCGGTCCTCCTGAATCGGGTCGAGGTATTTTAAAGTTATTTTCAAAATTCTATCAATCATCTCCAGCCAGTCCTACAACCTAGTCAGACAATACCTTACAAATGGTTGATGCGGCCGCATCAACCATTTGTAGTGGTGGAGTTGGATTTTAAGTCTAAATCTATGATGAATCCTAGCGGTTTGCGGCAGTTTGAGGTAATTTAAAGCTTGTGTAGCGTGAGGCGGTCGAGGTGTTTTTTGGCTGGGAGTCGAGCGCTTGTGGAGATGCCGATTTCGTTCGTCGCCTGAAATCCTGCGGCTTGTACGCTGGGCGCAGCGGAAAAACTTCATGCTTGGAACGGGAGTTGGCGCTTGGTGGCCACCAAGGCTCTGGTCACAATCGCCTCTGTAAAGTTACAAAGTGCCAGAATTTAGACAATCTCGCTGTGCGATGTCGCTGAACACGCGTGGCAAAATTAACATTCGCAAATTTTTAGAATCAACGACAACCAATCATGACACTTGATAAAGAAGACCACCCAAAATCGATTGTGAATCAAGCCAACGCCGAGGCAATCGTCCGTGAAGCCTCGCACTGGATTCATCCACTGCGCAGCGAAATAGGTCGCTACCTGATCGGGCAGAGCGACCTTGTGGATCGTTTGTTAATTTCCTTAATGGTGAAAGGACACATTCTGCTAGAAGGAGTTCCGGGACTGGCAAAAACCCTCGCGCTCAAGACTCTCGCTTCGTTGGTAAACGCAAAATTTAATCGTATTCAGTTCACTCCGGATATGCTTCCCGCCGACATTGTGGGCACTGAAATCTACGATCCAAGGGAGGCCCGCTTTCGCGTGAAACACGGACCTGTTTTTGCGAATTTCATTCTCGCCGATGAAATCAACCGCGCTCCCGCGAAAGTGCAGAGCGCGCTACTTGAGGCGATGCAGGAAAAGCAAGTCACCATCGGCGAGCAGACCTTCGCCTTGCCATCTCCATTTTTTGTGTTAGCCACGCAGAATCCACTCGAGCAGGAGGGCACCTATCCACTACCCGAGGCTCAGTTAGATCGATTCATGATGAAGGTCGTCATGGACTACCCGACCGAAGAGGAGGAGCTTCGTGTGCTCGATCTAGCAGGTACCACCGAAGAAATGCCGGTGCCCAAGCCAATCGTGAGTCTTGAGGCAATCCAAGAGGCCAGGACGGTGGTCAATAATCTCTACCTCGATGAAAAAGTGAAACGATACATCGTGCGCCTAGTCCATGCAACGCGCCGCCCGGATGAATATGGTGTCCACATTGCACCACTCATCCGAGTGGGCGCATCGCCGCGGGCCACCATCAATCTTGCGCTCGCCAGTCGTGCTCATGCTTTTCTCAACGGTCGCGCTTATGTTACGCCGCACGACGTGAAAAACGTCGCCATGGACGTGTTGCGTCACCGCGTGACGGTCACTTACGAGGCGGAGGCGGAAGGCCTCAACAGCGAGCAGATTATCACGCGCATCCTAGATGAGTTGCCAGTGCCATGATCAAGCCAAAAGCCAGCACTCCGATCAGCGTGCAAGACGAGGCACGCGCTGCGGAAATCCTCGGGCGTGTGCGCCGGATGGAGGTCCGCACGAATCGGCTTGTTGACGACTCCCTCGCGGGTCGTTACGCAAGCGTCTTTAAGGGGCGAGGAATGGATTTTGATCGTGTTAGAAATTACGTTCCGGGTGATGATGTGCGCACCATCGACTGGAACGTCACCGCACGCACGGGTGATCCACATGTCAAACTTTTCACAGAAGAGCGCGAACTAACTATTCTTTTGATGATTGATGTGAGTGCGTCCTCAGACTTCGGATCGGTGGTTGATTCCAAGCGTGAACTCGCTGCGGAAGCTGCTGGGGTGATTGCTGCATCAGCGATTCGGAACCGGGATAAAGTTGGGCTGATCCTTTTCAGCGATGAGGTAGAGTTATACATTCCGCCAGGCAAGGGGCGGATGCACATCATGCGCTTGATTCGTGAGACATTGTTTTTTCAACCGGCAAAGCGAGGCACGGATATCGCTAAAGCTTTGGACTTCGCCAATCAGGTCATTCAGCGGAAATCGGTTGTTTTTTTGGTGTCGGATTTTTGCCT
>VFJU01000057.1 GCA_009885905.1 Verrucomicrobiota bacterium | reverse complement strand
TGCGAACGGTGTCCGACGAATCATTTCCACCGACATAGAAAAAGTAGCGAATGTCGTGTGCTTGCATCACCTTGAACATACGAGCGCAGTATTCCTCGTCGGGTTTGTCTCGTGTGGACAGAAGTCCAGACGATGGAGTCGCGGCAACTTGTTCAAGGTTGTGGGTGGTTTCGCGTGAGAGATCGACAAAGTTTTCCTCGATGATTCCGCGAACACCGTGGATCGCGCCGTAGACGGCGGTGACTTGAGAGAATTTCCGCGCCTCGAGGGCGACGGCGACGATACTTTGGTTGATAACAGGGGTGGGGCCACCACCCTGCGCGACGAGGACTTTACCTTCTAAACGGTTGTTCATGGGGCGGCGAGAATTGATGAAACCCGCAGAGATGCAAGTCCGGAAACTTATCATTTTACCTGATTGGCGAGTCCATATCTTATCGCGTTCGACGAAATACCAAGACCGCAGCCATTTGCCGAGAGTGTGCAAATAAAAAACCCCGCCCTTGCAGGCGGGGTTGATTTTACCGAACGAGGATGGCGGAGCGGACGGGACTCGAACCCGCGACCTCCAACGTGACAGGCTGGCGCTCTAACCAACTGAGCTACCGCTCCAAATCCTGCTCGGGTGCGGGAAGCTATTGATCCGACTCGAACTCCGCAATCTCTTTTTTAGGATTTCCGAACTTTTTTCAATCGTTTTGAAAAGTTCAAGAAAGAGCCGCGATAGTGGAATCCAGCGAGGCGAAATCCTCTACCGAATAGACGCGAATATCTTTATCAATCTTACCCACCAGCCCAGCGATCACCTTACTAGGACCAAGTTCTAAGAAGCAGCGATGCCCCTCTGCGACGAGGGCTTGGATGGTCTCGGTCCAACGCACTGAGCCAGTGACCTGCTTCTCCAGCATCTTACGAATTTCCGCTGGATCGGTCACAGGACAGGCACCGAAATTGCAAAGAACAGGCATGGCGGGCGGGGCGATTGCTAGACTTACCAACTCAATGGCCAACTGATCCTGAGCACTTTGCATCAATCTAGAGTGGTAAGCTCCCGCCACGTTTAGCTTGATGGCTCGGCGAACGCCGAAATCCTTGGCTTGAGCCATCGCAGAGTCGATCCCCGCCACGGTGCCAGAAAGGACGATCTGCCCAGGCGCGTTAAGATTGGCCACATCCACATCTGCGGCTGCGGCGAGCGCTCGGACCTTCTGCTCCTCGCCACCGATCATCGCAGCCATTGCACCTTGGGTAGCGAGGCATGCAGCCTCCATGAATTCTCCTCGCCGTGCGACCATGCGGAGTCCGTCTTCAAATGAGAAACTGCCGGCGGCGGCGTGAGCGGTGAATTCGCCCAACGATAATCCCGCAGCAGCGACCGGAGCAAGATTCGGCAAGCGTTCGCGAATCAGCGCAAGAGCCATCAGGCCATGCAAAAATAAAGCGGGCTGGCAGCGCGACGTTTTGGTTAGCTCGTCGTCTGGTCCCTCAGACATGATTTTAGAAATTGGAAATCCAAGAATTTGGTCAGCTTGTTCCGCCATTTTGCGTGCGGTTTTCGAGCCTTCCATCCAATCCATACCCATGCCCATTTTTTGGGCGCCTTGTCCTGAGAACAGTAAAACGGTTTGTTGCATGCGTGCCAAGTTTTAGGTCGCTGCTTCTGGAGAGGAAAGGCGAAATACCATCTCGACTTGTGATACTCTCCAATCTCGTAAAGACTACCGCACCAATTCTGAAACCTGTCATGCCAATCGCTCGTTATTTGTTGCTCACAGGAATCAGCGTTATACTCGTTTCTTGCCAAACCATAGATTATTGCCACCAAGCCGTCGTAGGACATTTGGAAATCCTCTCAAAATGCCGTTCTAATGCCTCGGTAATTTCGGATCCGGCATCCAGTCCGGCTTTACGGCGTCAACTTGAATTGGCAAATCGTCTCCGCCACTTTGCCAGCGATCGCCTCTCGTTGCCGGGTGAGTCAAGTTACGGCAAATACGCTGACATCGGTCGCGATCACTTGGTCTGGGTGATTTACGCTGCACCAGAATTCTCGCTCAAGCCGAAGTCATGGTTTTATCCTGTAATTGGAAAAATGGACTATCGTGGGTATTTCCGTGAGGACGACTCTCGTGCGTTTGCCAGTCAACTTGAAGCGGAGGGGAATGATGTTTTTATCGGTGATGTGGATGCGTATTCGACGTTGGGATGGTTCCATGATCCGATCCTTAATACCTTTGTCAATTATCCAGATATTGATCTAGCAGAAACCATTTTTCACGAGCTGACCCATCGCAAGATATTTCGTTCAGGAGATACGGATTTTAATGAATCACTTGCCAACACAGTGGCAGAGGAAGGAGTTAAGCGTTGGTTAGAAAATGAAGGCCGCCACAAAGAACTTAAAATCTATCAGCAGCGGTTGTTGCACCGAAGAGAATTTTTCCGCGAAATCGAAAACGCTCGAACACGTCTTGAGATTCTCTACGCGTCTGACATCGCAGCGCCGTCGATGCGACTGAAAAAAACTGAAATCATGTTAACCCTGCGCGAACAATTCCGTGAGTTGCACCAAAGATGGGGCGGGCGAGGGCTAGACTCATGGATGAAGCGAAATATTAATAACGGACATATCATCTCGCTTAAAATCTACGCGGATCAAATGCCAGTTTTCCAAGAGCTTTTACAAAATTGCGATGGGAATCTTGATCTTTTCTTCAAAAAGGTGAAAAAATTAAAGCGTCCGAATTGACACACTAACGCATTTTGTCATCAGCAATCCGCTAAACCCACAACGAACAGATCGCAACTTACCGATCTTCTAGACTCGGACAGCATGGCCGGTGAATGACGTAACAACTTAAAGTAGAAGCGTAGCCAAGTTTTGTCCGTCTCGCTGCTTTTGGTCGACCCCCTCGGTGTCGAATCCGTCTGAAATTAGGCTTACATTGCGATTACCATCAGGGCGGCAGATACCAATTGAGATGAAATACGATGATCCTTGTGAAGGCTCACCGATAATCTGGCTTGCTCCTTGGGTCAAATCGCGATTGCTTGTCGGTCTTTATGAATCTTCGTTGGTTTAATGCAGTCCTTTGGGGGAATTCGGTGGCTTTGTCATGGATGTGGGGGTTGGGATTGTTTTTTAGCGTTCAGATGACCTTCATGTTCGGGTTGCAAGGCTTGCTGATGTTTGCAGTTCCCAATGCGATAGGACTCATGCTGTTCGGTTTTTTAACGCAGAAAGTTGCCCGCTCGCACAACGGGGGGCAGGAATCATTGGCGATTTTCTTCGATAAATTTTCCAAGCCCTTTCGATTGGTTCTCTATCTTTATCAGATTGTGGCGCTCACTCTCACGGTGTTCGCACTGGTGAAGTATTTGTTTATACCTCTGATGGTTGGGCAACTCCACCATGCGCCTCTCGCGCTTAAAGGGCTTTATTTGTGTTTGATCGTTTTCGTGATTCTGGCCGCAGGTTGTTTGTTCGGCGAAGAATTTGGCATACAGAAAATCAAATGGAGTCATGCAATCATGGGTATGATTTTATTAGGTTGCGTGGGGATCATTTTAGTAGGTCTAGAACCGTTTTTTCCTAAGCCATTTGCATGGACATCCCCGTTGCAAGACGACTGGAAAGGACCACGATTTAATGGCCTCGCGATTCCATTGGTGATAGGTTTGTTAGTAGGTCCATGGCTGGATCTGCAACATTGGCAACGTGCCATCCAAATCCATCGAGAAAAAACCTCAATTCAAGCCAGTTACTTTTTTGGTGGAATTTTCTTTTTCCTCACTTTGTTATTCCACGGGTGTCTCGCCTTGTGGGTCATGGGCAAGGATGACGACCTCATCACGGCGGCGAAGGGCTTGGATGGCTTTAAATATGCCCACGATCTCGTCGTCGAACACTTCAGCGACTTCAAAGGGAAGAGCATCATGTCGCCTCTTGCTTATTTTTCGTTTCTCGGAATTTGTGCAATCACCACGTTAGACAGCGGATACATCGCGCTGAAGTGGTTTCTTCAGAAGAACGTCGAGAAGAGCGATAATATGCTCATTTCATTGATTCCGAAACAGATTCTAGGATCGCCGATCCCCACCTTTATCGTCGTTGGATTACTCACGTTTGTCGGTATTCTAGTGAGGCTTGAACTCGAATATTTCATGGTGTTTTACGCATCATTTTTCGTGGGTTACGCGGCTCTAGCGATCGCACGTTGTTTTGTTCCTAACTCTCAACAACCACTTCCACAAATTCGGATGTTTTCGATGGCGAGCATGTCGTTGGTGATCTTTGCATTCGGTTATTTGAACAGTCAGACGCCTCTGTTAATTCTCGGCGCGATTTTGCCATTAATTTATGTGAGCTGGTTAGTTTTCAACTCGGACTTATTGCGCGTCGTCACGGAAAAAGCCGGCGAAGTGATCGAAGCCGCTTCGGAAATACCAGGCATCAAGGCGATCGCGAAAACCGTATCCGTGGCAACGGCTTCCGATGTTGTGGCACCCGTGGATCACCATGCACTTGGCGGACACTTTGAAGGAAAGTGGTTTGTCTATTCGATGATCGCCACCTACGCCGACACCAATTCAGTGGGTAACGTCTACTTTGGAATGTATGGCATGTATGTCGGTAAAACCCGTGAATTATTTTTTAATACAGCGATGCCAGACTTTGATCTTAAGACCACGAAATTTTATATTCTCACACGATCGTTCGAGCATAAATTTGTGCGTGAGGCCCGAGAGTTTGACACCATTACCGTGAAAATCAAAGTTGCAGATTTTAATCGTAAGTTTTGTACTTTGGAGCACCAAGTTTTCGGATCGGACAATGAACTGCTAGGAAAAGGCAAGCAAAGTTTGCTATTTGTATCAGCCAAGGACTATGCGCTGCTAGATATCCCCCCAGAGGTCTATACTAGTTTTATTAAATACACCTGATCAGGCACCAACCAACTCTTCGCGTTTAATACCGCGCAATTCAAAAATTTTGATGAGTGTCTCCTCGATCAAATTATTCGGACAAGAGGCTCCGGCGGTGATTCCAAGCGTTACCGCGCGCTCGTCTGAAAAAAGCCGTGAGTAGTTAGAAATTTTTTCCTCCTTGTGGTGCAGATCGTAATGAATGATCTCATCCAAAGATGTGATGCAAGCTGCGCTTCTTATGAAGAATGTGGGCAACTCAGGCTCTGCTATTTCTACCAAGTGCGCGGTATTAGAACTGTTGTATCCACCAATAACTAAGAGCAAATCCATCGGCTTACGAAGCATCTCAAAAAGCGCGTCTTGGCGTTCCTGAGTCGCTCCACAGATGGTATCGAACATTTGAAATGCCCCACCATTACCGTCACGATCAATAATAGCTTTTTGGAGGCGTCGCTGGATTTCTTCGGTTTCGCTCTTGAGCATCGTCGTTTGATTAGCGATTCCAATTTGGCGAAGATGGAGGTCGGGATCAAAGTTAGTGGAGACGTTGTCTGAAAATTTTTCAAGAAACTCAACTCGATCTCCTCCGTTGATGATGTAGTTGCAAACGTAGTCAGTGTCGCTCAACGTCAGCACGATGAGATAGTTTCCATTTCCTTCCTCGCCCAGTGCACGTGATGCAGTTGCACGGGTTTCTTCATGGTTTGACTTGCCGTGAATGATCGAAGTGACACCGTCTTTCGCGTAACCACGGACACGCCGCCAAACTTTCATCACGTCTCCACAAGTGGTGTCCACCACGTAGCAACCCCGTTCCTCAACCTTATTCATAAACAGCGTCGGAGCTCCAAAAGCTGGAACGATCACCACATCATCTTTCGTTAGATCGTCATAACTCGAATCCAACTCTTGCCAAGGCAGCGATACGATGTCCATCTCTCGGAGGTGGCGGTTTACATCTGGGTTGTGGATGATTTCACCAATCAGAAAAATCCGATTCTCTGGGAAAACTCGTCGTGACGCATAGGCAAGATCGATCGCGCGTTCCACGCCATAGCAGAAGCCAAATTGTTCGGCGAGAAGGACGGTGGTATTGCCAACGGTGATTTTACCGCCTCGGTCACGAAGTTTTTCCACAATCGTCGAATGAAAATGAATCGCCACCTCTGCAGCGACATGTTCCATGACATCGGGTCGACGCACGTTCACACGTGGTTTTTTCGGTTTGTTCCCGGCTTCGCTCATCTTTGGTGGATATAGCCGCGAAATGCGCGACGACCAACTAATTTTCCCAACAAGTTGCTTATCGTGAGGACTTTTTCACCCATGAATCTTTGAGCGCTACAGTGCGGTTGAAGACGGGTTTGTTGCCTGGTAAGTGATCGATGGAATCCGCGACGAAATACCCAGTACGCTCGAATTGGCAGGAAAAACCCGGTGCCACTTCCGCAAGCATGGGTTCGATTTTCGCAATGATCGTTTTAAGAGAATCTGGATTGAGCACGCTGATGAAGCCAGCTTCCGCGCCGTCTGGGTCTTCCGCAGTGAAGAGTCGGTCGTAAACACGAACTTCAGCATCGACTCCAGTTACAGCATCTACCCAATGAATCGCGGCTTTGCACTCGATGCCTTCAGGTGATTCTGCGCCAACCGTGCCGGGAAGGATTTCTGCGCGAATGAGCGAGATGTTTCCCTCTGGGTCTTTATCAAAACCGGTACAGCGGATAATGTGACCGCCTTTGAGACGAACGTGTCGTCCCGGGCCAAGTCGGTGGAACTTCTTTTCGGGAACTTCCATGAAGTCATCTCTTTCGATCCAAACTTCGTTTGAAATCAGGACGTCACGGTTGCCCATTTGAGGGTTCTGTGGGTGGTTAGAAATCTCCGCGCTTGGTAGCGGTTCGGTCGACCAATTCTCAAGAAAAACCTTCACTGGATCCATTACCGCCATACGTCGCGGCGCCGAGTGATTGAGGAAATCCCGAACATCAAACTCTAACAGAGCCACGTCGGTTGTTCCGCTAAACTTCGTGATACCAACCCGCTTGCAGAAATGAACAATTGCTTCTGGAGGATATCCGCGACGACGAAGACCCGAGAGGGTGGGTAGGCGTGGGTCATTCCATCCATTGACGAGATTCGCTTGCACAAGTTCGAGTAACTTGCGCTTACTCATGACAGTATAAGTGAGATTTAGCCGAGCAAATTCAATCTGACGCGGCTTGGAAGGTACTGGACAGTTTTGGATAAACCAGTCGTATAGTGGTCGGTGATTTTCAAACTCGAGCGTGCAAAGCGAGTGGGTGACGTGTTCGAGTGCATCTTCTAGGGGGTGAGCGAAGTCATACATCGGATAAATGCACCAATCATTTCCAGTGTTGTGGTGATGGGCGTGCATGATCCGATAGAGTACAGGATCACGAAGGTTCATGTTAGATGAAGCGAGGTCAATTTTTGCCCGCAGCACGCATTCGCCCTCTTTGAACTCGCCCGCTTTCATTCGCACGAAGAGATCAAGATTCTCTGCCACGCTTCGTGATCGCCCGGGCGAGGGCGTACCTGGGGTCGTTAGGTTTCCACGATTTGCCCGCATTTCCTCTGCGGATTGTTGCTCAATGTATGCTTTACCATCACGGATCAGGTGAAGTGCGCAATCGAAGAAAAACGTAAAGTAGTCGCTGGCGAATCTAAGCTCACTGCCCCAGTCGAAGCCGAGCCACCTGACATCCGTCTTGATGCTTTCCACGTATTCGGCCTCTTCTTTTTCAGGGTTTGTGTCATCGAAGCGGAGGTTACATTTCGCCCCGCTTGTTGAATGTTCTTGAGCAATGCCGAAGTTGAGACAAATCGACTTGGCGTGGCCGATGTGAAGGTAGCCGTTAGGTTCAGGTGGAAAGCGGGTGATGGTTGTGGCATGTTTGCCAGTGGCGATATCGTCGGCGATAATTTCGCGGATAAAATCGAGTTTATTAGAAGGGTTGGATGATTCTGACATTATGAAAACGAGAGGAAATAGTAACCGTAAGTAAGCGCTCCTTGATGATTGGAGTGATTTATTTTGCAAGCTCCTTGAGCAGTGCCTGATTCAAACGGATTCCCGCCTCGAAATTCGCGACAGGGAAATTTTCATTGGGTGCGTGGACTTGTGCATCAGATAAAGCGAGACCTAGCAGCAAGGTATCCACGCCGAGTATGTCGCGAAAAGTTTGTACAATGGGGATGCTGCCACCTTCGCGGATCAGCATGGGTTCGGCATTGAACGACAAACGGAGAGCATTTTGAGCTGCTAGAGCAAATTTCGAGTTGGGGTCTGTGGCATAAGGCTGGCCAGTGTGACCGAGGCGGATTTCCATTTCTACGCCAGCGGGGCAGTGGTGCTCAAGGTGGCTTTTGACTTTTTTCAGGATGTCCTCTGGGCATTGGTCTGGAACAAGCCTGAATGATAACTTCGCGAACGCGTGCGATGGGAGAACTGTCTTGGTACCTTCTCCTTGATAACCGCCC
>VFJU01000470.1 GCA_009885905.1 Verrucomicrobiota bacterium | reverse complement strand
CTCCATCGCATCACTGGGGTGCGCGATTTATTCACGATACGCATCGCAATTTCGGTGGATACATCATTCGTGCTGGAGGGAAGAGTATCTTTCATTGCGGAGACAGTGCTTATTTTGAAGGCTTCAAAGAAATAGGCCAACGTTATGAAATTGACGTCGCTCTTATGCCGATCGGGGCATACGAATCACCCAGTGGGCGTGATGTTCACATGAATCCGGAAGAGGCGGTGCGAGCATTCGTGGATTTAGGTGCCAAGGCACTTATACCGATGCATTATGGGACATTTCCCTTGGGAAATGAGCCGCACAGCGAGCCCTTGGAGAGACTTTTGCAAGAAGCTGAGCGTCTTGAAATCCTTGCACAGGTGCTGATTCCCGAAGAGGGAGTCGGCATCGAGTGGTGATAAATATCATTGGCGCAAGATTTTCATGTCGTGTAAGATTTCATCAATGAACTGCCGATACGTGTTTTCGCTCTTATTGTTCACCGCAGCATTGGCCTCCTGCGAACCCCAAAAAGTTATGAATCCAACAGATATGCAAGTTGCCAAAACACCTGAAATTCCTGCGGGTGCGGAGACTGCGACTCTTGGTGCTGGCTGTTTTTGGTGTATTGATGCCGCCTATCGCCAACTTGATGGGGTTTATTCTGCGACGTCAGGTTACACAGGAGGCAGCACGAAGAATCCCACTTACCAACAAATTTGTGATGGAGATTCGGGTCATGCGGAGGTTGTCCAAGTGGTGTTTGATCCTAAAAAAATCTCGTACGAGAAGATACTCACTTGGTTTTGGGATCTCCACGACCCGACCACGTTGAATCGTCAAGGTAATGATTCAGGTACCCAGTATCGCTCAGCGATTTTTTATCATTCACCAGAACAAAAAAAATTGGCGGAGGCATCTAAAGCTGCAGCTAAAGGCAAATTCAGCGATCCAATCGTAACTGAAATTACCCAAGCCACTGAGTTTTATCCGGCCGAGAATTATCATCAAAACTACTACAACGAGAATAAATCGAAGAACCCGTATTGTCGTTTCATCATCGAACCCAAGTTGAAAAAGTTGAAGCTCGACCACTGAGCCTTGGTACTTGCTTTAATTGGAGTGATTTACTTTAGTTTTCTTGACAATTTACTGATTCCAGCAGTTTTTGGTTTTAGCAAATGGCTAAAAGATCCATGGCAGGAGTTAAGTTAACACGTTTGGAGGCTCGTACACGAGTGATTCAAGGGTTTAGCCGTGTCTTGTTCATGGTTTTCTGTGTGGCGATTGGCTTCGTGGTGGTTGCAACGGCTGTGCCGCCGTGGAGGGTGGTGAAAAAGTTAGAGGTGAGCCTAGAAGCGGCAAAGCAGCGAGAGGCCAAAGTTATAGCAGAACGAGAGTACCATCAGATCGAGTATATCGCCTTGCGAGAAGACCCTGCGTTTTTGGAAATTCATGCGCGCGATCGTTTGGGTTACTACCGTGAAGGCGAGCGAGTCCTTAAATTTTCTAACGAGCAATAAGGCGATTTATTTGTTGGTTTCAAAAAACATAAAGCCTGTCCAAGGAAATGCGTAACGATATTGAGCGAGTACTAATTGATGAGGTGGTGATTGAGAAACGTCTTGATGCAATGGCGTTAGAGATTGAGAGAGATTTTCCAAGTGGAACTTTGGTGGTGATCATCCTTTTGAAAGGGGCCTTGGTTTTTGCAGCAGATTTACTTCGCCGTGTGCCCAGATCCTTGGAGATCGAGTGCATTAATGTGGCGAGCTACCACGGTGGATTAGAAAGTTCGGGAAAAGTAGATTTTCTTGATCGCGACTTCCCAGAGGTGAAAGGTCGTCATGTGCTTTTGCTGGATGATATTCTCGATACTGGTAGAACATTGCACGCAGTCTCGGCACGGTTGATCGAAGAAGGTGCCACCGCGGTGCACACCGCCGTCTTGCTCGCGAAGGACAAGCAGAGGGCCCAGGAAGTGAGTGCGGATTACGTCGGTTTTGAAATCAGAGACGAGTTTGTAGTCGGCTACGGTTTGGATTATAAAGGAAAATATCGTAATCTGCCATACGTTGGCGTTTTAAAAGATTCGGCTATCACCTAAGTCAGCCGATCAAGTCTCCGATGGAGCCGAAGTCCGGCGTGAAGAGACGCTTGTAGGTTCTAGAAGCGTAACCATCAGTCATTCCTGCTAGAAAGTCACATACTAGACGTGCTCTGGCCGCTTCATCTGGAGCTGCAATTATTTCGTCAGCAGTGTCTGCAGGTAACAATTGGAAGTCCTGACCGTCGATTCTTTTTTGATAGATATATCGCTCTGCTAGCACATCCCACAATTGCCGAAGCATTCGACTGCCCTTGTGTTCAAGTTGTTTAAGCTGAGGAGAAAGAAAGACCACTTCAAATGCCAGTCGCTTGAATAGACTGGATTCTGATTTGGCAGCTGAGTCAATTACGAGTCGATAACGATAGCGATTGGTGCATGAACTTAGAAAATTCAAATCCGTCTCCAAGTGCGTAGATTGGATATATTTTCCGATGCGCTTTCCGACAAATGGATCTACACGTTTTCTGCGAATGGCGCGTATAAGGTCTCCAAGCGGAGTTTCGTCATCGGTAGGGTGACCATTTTTCTCAGCCCAATTTTCTACTTTTTCAATATTAAGAAATCCAGCCCTAACGCTGTCTGATAGGTCATTGAGCGAGTAGGCGGTATCGTCTGCCCAGTCCATTATTTGGCACTCGATAGACTTAAACTTATCTCTAACTGATCCCGCAGTGAGTTCGAGAGGGAAGTCAATCCTCCCCATGGCCCAATCTAAAAATGATTGCTGGCAGTCGTAGATAAAGTGGTGCTCTGGCTGATTTCCTAGTTCGGTCCAGAGTGATTTGTATTTGAGTACGCCATCAAGAAACGCCCGTGTAGGGTCCATGCCGCTTCGCTTTACGGAAAATATACGTTCGGTTAGCAGGCGCAACGTTTGGGCATTTCCCTCAAAGCCACCTTGCTCACGCATGAGGTGATTCAGTGTTCGCTCGCCTGCATGACCGAAAGGAGGGTGCCCGAGATCGTGAGAAAGGCAGATCGCCTCGAGTAAATCTGGGTCGATATAAAAATCTTCCGACAGCGGACCATCACGCTGACTTTTGAGCCAATAGGAAATGGATTTCCCTATCTGAGCCACCTCAAGTGAATGGGTCAGTCGTGTCCGATAGAAGTCGTACTCACCACTCCAAAATACTTGGGTTTTGTTCTGTAAACGTCGGAATGCTGGCGTGTGGAGCACACGGTCACGATCGATTTGAAAAGGCGTCCGATAGTCTGCGTTGTCAGAAATACCCGATTGCCGCTCCGTATCAAATGCTCCGTAGAATCGATTCAACATCGTTGAAAGGGTAAAGGGTCAGGCGCATACGGCAACATCAACCTGCAAGTTGGATTCGAATGGACAACAGGGGCACGCTGAGCAGTCAATCAAGGTCCGGGTGAAGCCGATCTTTGAGGCAGATGCCAAGGTGGGTTTTTTTCGTATTCCGCTTTGAACGAGGGGTATCTTTCGCCAGCCAGTTTAAAGAGTGCTGGCGAAATGACGATCATTTGAAGATGCAAGGCGGCTGCAAAAAGCACGATTAGAGTGACAACGCGAAAGGGTCGCAAGCGACTGGCGGTGACTTGGTGACCGCCAGTGTGATCCCAGAGTGTTTCGCTCAAGCGTTTTGCTGTGAATAGGCTGAGCGCCTGGCAGAAAATCGAAAGAATACTCCAGCCAAATCCGATACCGCTAAACAGGACCCGTAGCGAGCGGCGAGTGGCTGCACCAAGGTCGAGATAGGTGTCGTTTTTATTGGTCACTTGTAAACCAAGTAGCCACTTGCCCGGCGTCGTTGCAAAACGGTGGATCAGGAATGCCTCAAAAGCGAACCAAGGCACGTATTGGAGGAACATCAACCATGGATTCATCAGGGTGCCTTCGATGTCTTGACGTGCGGCCCACATTGCCAGCCACCAAAGACCCGAATACATCGAAAGGTCAAGCCATCGAGCCCAAAAACGCCTGCCATAGTGGCTTGTCTGTGCCGGACTTTTGGTGGCGGAACCAACATCATCTGTCGTAGCATTAAAAGGAATGGATGGAGGACCTGTTACTAACTGAAATTCACGAGTGAAGAGCTCGATTTCAATGATGGGCTTCCATGTGGAAAGTCCTTCGTGCCAAGCGGGAGTGGTCGCGGGCAATTCCCCAGCCTCAATCTGTCGACGGATTTCAAAGTCGTGGATGGGTCCAACTTTTTCCCCGTCGCGTATGATCCAAACATCCATAAGTTAGAGATTGCGGAGTGATTTTGCAGCATCGCTGCGTGCTGCGAAGAAGGCGGGAACCAACGCCGCGAGTGAGCAAAGAATGAAAGCCATCAGTGCGAAGATCGCTTGTTCGAAAGGGTCGTTATGAGCTGGCAGAATGTCGAAACCAGTGAATGATGATGTGAAGGGATCGAATCCGAGCGTACGAAACAACGCTTGGATTTGACCGCGAAAGTGGATCACTACACGCCCCAAGCCAATACCGAGTATGGCACCCAGTGTACCTAAAATCATCCCCTGATAGAGGAAGACTCGCATGATTTGACCGGGTGTGGCGCCGAGAGCTTTCATGACACCGATTTCTCTGCGTTTCTGAATGGTTACGGTGAACATCACTGCCATCATTGAAAATGCGGAGATGAGTACGATGAACGAGAGCATGAAATACATCATTCCACGCTGTTGTTCGATGAGAGAGAAAAACGCTTGGTATTGCTGGCCCCAAGTGATGAGTGTCCAGTCCTCGCCTAGGATTTTACGGGCTTCGTCGGCGAATGATTCGGCGTTGTAGGCATTGTCGAGTCGCAGGGCGATGCCTTGTACCGAATCGCCAAGTCCCGCGAGGTCTTGTGCGAGAGGTAAGGGAATAAAAAGGTCCGGTGTGACGGCCATTTGCGATGCCTGATAGACGCCACACACCTCAGCATCCTTCGGTAAGACCACGCTTTTAAGGCTTTTTAAAATATCGGCATCCATTTTCTCTTGGTCGCTGGTGTTGAGGTTGGCGATGGATTTTTCAATTTCTTTTTTTGATTCAGGAGTGAATTGGAACAACTGCTTGGTCTCGTCTTTTTCCGAGTGATCCATGGCGATGAGGATCGTGGTGAGTCGTTCTTTTTCTGGCTCTCGGATGTCGTTAGAGAGAATTTCTTCTATCAGTTTGTATCCTTGTCGGTAGGTATCAAAAGTTAAACTAATCATTTCTCCCTCTTGTTTCCATCCAGAAGAAAGCGTTGTTGAAATGATTTCCCATGATTGTTTATGTGCATCTCGTAGGGGAGGATTTTCCGTTGTTTTATAGGCACGCATCACACCTTCAATATTACGAGTGGATAGGAGGCGGATTTTATCACCAACGGTGAGTTGAAGTTGCTCGGCGAGAGTCGATGAAATCACTACGCGGTCGTCGATTCCAAGGTCTGCGGTGGAATTCGGATGATTGGATAAATCTAACATTTTTGTAATTCCTTCCACTTGTCCAGGGTCTGAGGTGTCGATACCTCGGAACATCACTGGACGCTGCCATGAATGGACGTCGACGATGACGTTATCGGTCACGTAGGCGGTGGCGGTCTCGACGTGAGCAAGAGTTTTGGCGCGGGCAGCTGCGGCGGGCCAGTCGCTCATGCGTCCATCAATCGTTGATGGGTCATGGTAGCTGAGTAAGACGTGAGGAGTGAATCCCAATAAGCGGCTTTTCACATTCCGTTCGAGGCCAGAATAGATTGCCATGACGACCACAAGGACCAATACGCCCAGCATCACTCCGAGTAACGAGATCAGGCTGAAGGAGGAAAGCATTGAGCGGCGGGGATTTAGATACCGCCGAGCGAGGAGAAAACTGAATGAGCGTTTTTTGATGCCGCTAGATAACCTGTGACAGGTCGAGGTGGCAAGTGATAGTGACTGATAAGATTAAACATCGCTGGGCAAGCCGAGTAGCTCGAGCAACCGTTGCAAATCATCGTCGCCGTAATATTCGATCTCGATTTTGCCTTTTTTTGATGAGTGTAAGATGGCCACATGGGTGGCGAGGTGCTCACGCAGGCGGTTGGTGATCGCACGCACATGGATGTCTACCTCGCGGGTTGCAGCTGATTTTTTGGACGTGCTGGTATCCTGTGTTCCATCGTTCAGGAGTAACTGGGTGAGTTTTTCAGTGGCGCGGACGGTGAGCTGGCGGCGGATGACTTGGTCGGCCGCGAGGAGCTGGGTAGGGTGATCCTTGATGGCGAGAATCGCTTTCGCATGGCCGACGCTGATTCTTGCTTGTGCGACGAGCATTTGGATGTCGATGTGCAAACTGAGAAGGCGCATCGCGTTGGCGACGCTCGCGCGTGACTTGCCAACGCGAGTTGCAATTTCTTCCTGCTTGAGAGTGAATTCTTCAGCGAGTCGGACATAACCGGCGGCTTCCTCCATCGGATTGAGGTCTTCGCGTTGGAGGTTTTCTATCAGTGCCATTTCTAAGACATCGCGGTCTGAAGCTTGGCGTTCGATGACGGGTACAGTGGTTAGGCCGAGTTTTTTCGAAGCTCGCCAGCGCCGCTCTCCGGCGATCAGTTCGAGCTTGCCGTCTACGGCGCGCACGATCAGAGGTTGAATGATGCCGTGTTGGCGTATCGACTCCATGAGATCGTCGAGAGGCGACTCGACAAACTGAGTACGCGGTTGGAGCGGAGATGGGACGATCATATCGAGAGGGACATCCCTAACTCGTTTGAGATCGTCTGGGGCGGTTAAAGCTTCGAGTGTTGGCGGATTGCTACTCTTTTTAATGAGTGCTCCGAGTCCTTTTCCAAGTGCTTGTTTGGCCATGAGAGGACAAGCATGAGGTGAAGCCAGCAAGAAATCCAAGCTGAATTCGGTAAGCTTGACGAGGCGGGTGTCAAAGGTCATCCATTGTGGTGTGAATCTAAACCAATTTATAGTGTCATTTGCGGTGTGGGTCTCGGCGGCTGGGTGGTTATCCGCTCAAGATGCGCCGGCACTTCCTCCGCTCCCTAAGATGCCAGAGACCAAGGAGTTTTCGACTGGCTCTAGTCCGCTCACCTTAGCACCAAGCGTCCCCGCTGCGGCTTCGCCAGATGTGGTTGCTTCGGCAGTTTCTGCTGTTGCAAACCTTGGTGATGAAGTTGTTCTTGGGCGCTATCAAGTGGCGGTCGAGCGAATGAACCCGATGTGGAAAGAGCGTGCAGCAAAGCGAATTGGTGGCATGAAGGAGCTTGAAAAACAGCTTGCTGGTGTGGCGCGGCAGATGGTGCAACAGGGGATCAGTATGATTTCGTTTAAGCCACAAGGCCAGCCTCGCTCGTTTGAAGTTGGACCAGGCAAGAAGGTGGATATTGTTGATGGCGAGGAAGTGGAGAGTCTTATTTTCACCAAGTGGATGGTGATGATTCCCACGGTGACGAAGTTTCGAATCATCCGTCAAAGTGAACCGAAGCCGACTATTATTGAAAGCGTCGGATTTCAAATTGCAATCTCCGACAAGGGGAAGAACGACTGGACTTTTATCGATGGCTCGGGATTGACGGTGAATGATCTGCGTATGCTATTCCCAACTTTACCTCAAGATATTGAATTTCCTCCTTTGGTAAAACGCGAATCTCGTTAGTCTCACGCCGATGGCAAAAAAGAAGCATTCACTCACAGAACAGCAAGTCCTAACACGTAAGTTGATCAAGCTCTGGAACCGTGGTCAGAGTGATTATTGTGAGGTGCGTGGATCGGAAATTCATGGTCGTGGTGTTTACGCTACGTGCGATATCGCAAAAGGCATGAAGATTATCGAGTATGTCGGTGAAATTATCGACAAGGATGAGAGTGGTAAGCGTGGAATTTCCCAGCATGACAAATCGTTACGGACTGGGGATGCTGCCGTTTACATTTTCACTCTATCAAAGAAATACGACATCGATGGAAATGTGCCGTGGAACATCGCCAGACTCATCAATCATTCATGCAATCCAAATTGTGAGGCATGGATTGAGGGACGCAAAATTTTCATTCACTCGCTGAGCGACATCCAAGTCGGTGATGAATTCACTTTTGACTATGGATTTGACGTTGATCACTACGAGGAGCATCCATGTCTTTGTGGAAAAGATCAATGCATCGGCTACATTGTTAGTCGGAGCCAGTGGGATGAGCTTGGCGCTCGTTTAAAACTTAAAAAGTAAGGACCAAAGGGATTTTCACCCTTGCATCAACTTAACTCCCCACCAGACCAGTGAGCCAATCGCAGCGAGCAAGGCAATGAGGAGAAGCACGCTGCGACTTTGGTCTCGCATGATGTTGGTCGCTTCGCCCCTTGAGATGGTATTCTCATGATTTTTTCGGCGCTTGCGTTCTTCAATTTCTTCAAGAGGTGGCATCGTATTTTGCCGATCTCTTTCTTCTTGAGCAAGCTTCTGAGGAAGTTTGGCATACTCATTCTGGAGTCTAACTAACTCCTGTTCCCGCTGGATAAGTTCATCCAGTTCCAAGTCTTCTTTCAGGGTTACACGGCGACTCATCAGGATGAGAGGTGGATTATTTTGTTAGGTAAACGAGAATAGCGATTCCTCCAAGGGCTACGATGGGAAGATTGAAAGCAAAACCATTACGTAGGTTTGAAATGAACTCAGAAGTGTTTAGGTTTCGACCAGTCGTACGTCCTCGCTTCGAGGCGCGACCAAAAATAGCGCCGCTAGGACTTCCTTCAAAGTGGGCCGCTGCTTGATCATACTCATCTGCAGCAATGTCCAAAGTCATCGTTGCTTTTTCTAACCGGTCAACTTGATTTTCGCGACTCCAGTTATCTGGGTTTAGCTTTTGAATTTTGTCGAGATGGGAGGCGAAGCAAACTCGGCACTGTTCGAGTTCTTCGGCTTGTTGGCGCATCTCAAAGAGACCTCGGTCGATAAACGTTAGAGAGGACGTGAACTTTTCAGTTAGTTCAATCTGCTGGGAAATAAAAGTGCGCTTGCGAATCGTAAGTTCTTCGAGTTCGCTTTTTTTGCGTTCGAGCTCGTCACGTTGGAGCTGGATCCGGTCGAGTTCGTCTTGGGCATCCTTCAGCTTACGATCGTAATCTTCGTCGCGATTTGCGCTGCCAGCGGATGACATTTCCATTTGCGTCGAGCGGATTTTAATATGGTGGGTGTGTTCGCCGAGTAGAGCCATAATTTAGAATGGGTGTTTAGACACAAGTGGTTTACCTCAAACCGATTCGCACATCCAGCGAAATATTTAACCTTTGTTGATAAAAGCGCGAAATTCCCTTCTGGTAGATAGGTTGCTGCCAATTATTCAGTCAAATATAGAACATCGGATCACCTTGTTTGCTGGCGAGGCTTTCCACAGTGATTTGGTCTAGCGAATGCAGGAGTCCGGTAGAAACTGTTTCCCAGGCGTGTCTTACCGCGTAACCCGAGTCCCCTTCGCGGGTTACCGAACACTGCACGAGTGATGGGTCGACCGCTTCGACGACATGGCGCAGAGTGATTTGGTCGGCGCCACGGGCGAGTAAATATCCACCCGCTTTGCCACGACGACTATCGATCAAGCCCGCACGGCGCAGGTCGTTGAGAATTTGGACTAGGAAATTTCCCGACACAGCTTCACGTTGCGCGAGGTCCTCAAGCCGTGTAAGAGTCCGCCCGTCATGGTACTTCGCCAACTGGGTCATCGCCCGGCAAGCGTATTCCAATTTCTGTGAAATCTTCATGAGTGAATCTCAACAGGCTACAAGCGATTCGGCGAGCAAGAATAAAGGCGAGAGTATGAATAAGAACACAAGTAATCTTTGCGCAGGTAAGGTCGCAGACTTGGATAGGGTTTGGGAAATGCTACGCAGCGAGGCATTTCGTATCTCCGGGGAGGAGCCCACGCTCAAGCACCTTGTCCATGATGTGATCGTATCCCGAGACATGCTTGCTGCCGCTTTGGGTGCTCGCTTGGCTCGTCGACTTGCGCGCGAGGACATGCCGCGCAGCAGCATGGAACCGCTACTCACCGGCGTTTTTGAAAATCATCCACAAATCGTCCATGCGGCGACGAGAGACATGCTCGCGATTTTTGAAAGAGATCCGGCATGCTTTTCTTTGCTTGAGCCATTGTTGTTCTTCAAAGGGTTTCTGGCTCTAACTACCTATCGAGTTTCCCATCAGCTTTGGATCGATGGTCGGCGTTGGTTGGCGCTTTATTTTCAAAGTGTCGCTAGCGAAGCCTTTGCGGTAGATATTCATCCTGCGGCTCGAATCGGTTGTGGTATCATGCTTGATCACGCGACTTCGTTTGTCGTGGGGGAGACGGCGATCATTGAAGATGATGTATCGATCTTACATGAGGTGACACTCGGAGGGACTGGCAAGTCTTCGGGTGATCGTCACCCGATTATTCGCTCTGGTGTGCTCATCGGTGCGGGAGCTAAAATTCTTGGTCGTGTCGAAATTGGCACGGGTGCCAAGATTGGGGCTGGCAGTGTGGTATTAGCAGACGTTGCGCCGCACCAGACGGTTGCGGGCGTTCCTGCCGTGGTGGTTGGTCTTTCGAGTGAAGAAAATCCAGCTATTGAAATGAATCAAAATCTCGACTGCAGCGGATACATCTAATGGAAGGAGTGTGAGGTTGGCTTGCCAGAGCAGAATCGTCTCTTGAGATCGGCTGAACCCGTCGTGAGATTTCCTCATGATTATGGGGTAATTGCTTTTGGGTGAAGTCCGCTGAGAATGCTCGTGAGAGGACCTGAGGGCGGTGAAATGGGCATTGGAGAATCTTTCAAACTTCTCGGATGCAATCAACGTCTTCGGTCGGATGACAGGATTTGTGCACGGGTGGTTTCGGGCAGCCCGCTGTTTTCCATCCACGCGAGTGCGCCGTCTGGGTCGCGCCGATAGAAAGCGCGACCGGCCTGGTTGAGCGAACTTTCGCGGAGTGCGGGATCGCGGATTTCCTGCGCCCATTGGATGGCAAGCTGCGGGTTTTGCCAGGCGTATCCGGTCGCGAAGCCACTGATCGACGAATCACGCTGCGGCGAGAGCGGCATCTTGGTGAGGTATTCGCCGGCGGCTGCGGGATCGCTGTCTTCCCAATCGCCGAAGGCCGAGCGAAGTCCCGCAGATTGTCCGGTGCTTGAGGGCAGGGTTTCTAACCAGCCTACGGCAGCCACCGGGTTGTGCTGGGCCCAGCCTCTGCCGGTTTGTTCGATCGCGCTAGCGGCGTATTCCTCATTGGCGAATCCACTGACCCAACGGGCAGCGGCTTCAGGGTTCGTGCGAACATAGGCATTTGCCACTCGACTCATCGCGTTACTTTTCATCGGGCCGGCGGGCAGTGATTCGGTCCAGCGCGAGGCGCCCTCCGGTCCCTCGGCCCGCAAAGTTTCGTTGGTGACGATTCCGATCAAATTCTCAGCCTGCCCGTTTCCGTTGCGGGCAAGTTGGAGCACGTAGTCGGTTGCGAGGGACCGGTTGTTGTCGGCGAGTCCTTCCACCACACTGGAGACGAGTTCATCCCGCTGGCCTTGCAGCGCTGTGGGTAAGTTGTCGAGCATGGCGAGGGCGGCCGCGGGATTTGCCGCCGCCCATCCACTCATGGTGGCTGCCAGATCGCGCTCGGGACTGGTG
>VFJU01000027.1 GCA_009885905.1 Verrucomicrobiota bacterium | reverse complement strand
TATCGTCAAGTAACCGTTAGAGATCTTTGGGTAGAAGACTCGAATTCACCACAATACAACCGCCACGTCATTCTTGACCACGATCCGACCTCCGCATGGGAAAAGAAACAGCAGATGAAACAAACCGACCCGTTCCACTCACTCAAACTTTTCATCGCTCACAATGCGCCGCCAAAGGTGACACCTAATGCCGGATCATCGATCTTTTTCCATATCTGGCGTGGCGGTGGTACCAAGGCTACCGCTGGGTGCACTACAATGGACGAGTCGAAACTAAAGCGGCTCATTTCTAACATAGATCCCAATTGTAAGCCTATCTACGTTCTCCTGCCCAAACTCGAATACGAAAAATACCGCTCGAGTTGGAAATTACCACCGACACCCTCAATTTTAAATTGAAAGCTGAGTCGCCGTCGCCCCGAGCCGCGCGTGACGCGAGGCGGTGGCCACTCAATGGTTGCAGAGCAACATCTGTGAAAAACCGCTTAAGGGGATTATTGTCTCACGTTTTCAGATTTGCCTCAGAGATTTTAGATGGCGCAAGCTCCGTACAGAGCATTTCTTACTACAGAATTTTCAACTGACCTTGCGGTTGTTGAACCCACGTGATAACTGAAACAGCAGATGGGCATCGCAGACAGAGATTATCAGCAAAAAGCACCCCGTCAGGGTGGTGGCTTCTTTTCACAGATCACCCCGGTGGTCAAATGGCTGTTGATCACGAACCTTGGCATCTACTTCCTCGATCTTTTTCTCGGAAATCCTCTGCGGAACTTCGGCAGTTTTACGATTCAGTCCGCGGTGTTTGGTGGGAAAATATGGGAATTCGTCACTTTCCAATTTCTGCATGGAAGCGTCGGTCATGTGTTGTTCAATTGCTTAGGAATTTTCTTTTTCGGTCCCTGGATGGAGCGTTGGTGGGGCGCGAGAAAATTTCTCATCTACTATCTCCTCTGCGGGGTGGGCGGCGCGGTATTTTTTACTCTTTTGGTTCTGTTAGGCCTTCTGCCAGGAGACAGCCTTCAGTCTCCCTTGGTGGGAGCCTCCGCTGGAATTTATGGAATTCTAATCGGTGTCGCGGTCGTCGCGCCGAATCTGCGAGTCGCCTTGTTTTTTCCTCCCATCGAACTATCAATGCGACAACTCGCAATCGCGCTCATGGTGATCTCCGCGGGCTCGATCCTGCTAAAGTGGGGCGGCAACGAAGGGGGCGAAGCTGGTCACTTGGGCGGCGCACTGTTAGGATTTTTCCTAATGCGCTACCCTCAACTTCTTGGTGGCGATTCTACTGGTGAAATAATTCGTCCCAAGATTTTTTCCCACCACCCACCGGCCAAACTCAGACCGCGCTCAAACGTCGAAAAGTCACAAGATACTGCCATAGACGCTATCCTCGATAAAATTTCCAGCAAAGGTTTTCAAAGTCTAACACAGCAAGAACGCGATTATCTTCAATACGTAGCCGATCAAAAAAAATCCTCACAATGACCGATTTAGAAATGATCGAATCCCCAGAAGCTGAGCAGCAACTTGCTCGCTTGCGCGCCATCATGCATCGCTTACGCGCGCCAGGCGGTTGTCCTTGGGACGCCGAGCAGACACACGAATCAATCGTTCCTAACCTAATCGAAGAGACCTACGAAACGGTAGATACCATCCGACGTGGCGACCTCGAGCACCTCAAGGAGGAACTTGGCGATCTGTTATTGCAGGTCGTCTTCCATAGCGAGATCGCCGAAGAGGCGGGCCACTTCGACTTAAACGACGTCGCGCGCGGGATCAGCGAGAAGTTAGTCCGTCGCCACCCACACGTCTTTGCGGAGAGTGCCGCAGACACCACCGATGCAGTGCTACAGCAATGGGATGCGATCAAGCGCACGGAAAAAGGTGATCAAATGAAGCCATACCTGCACGGTGTCGGAAAAGGCCTGCCGGCGTTGATTCGTGCGACAAAACTCCAGAAAAAAGCCGCTAAAGTCGGTTTTGACTGGCCTAATGAAGCTGGGGTTCTCGCTAAAATCCGCGAGGAGTTGGAGGAACTACAAGCCGCCCTCGATGAGGAGAACCCCATTGCCGTCGAGGACGAGTTGGGCGATTTGATGTTCTCGGTCGTGAATCTCGTCCGCTTTCGTAAGATCGATGCGGAGGTGTTGATGGCCAACGCCAACCGGAAATTTGAGAGACGCTTCGGCGAAATGGAGCGAATTCTCGCGATCCGAGCACTCGCTCTCGAGGTCGCGAGCCCCTGCCAAATGGAACAGGCATGGGACGCCGCGAAAAGCTTGGAATCCCTAGAAAGTTTGGCGAAATAAATTACCATTGTTCTAGTTCGGCGCGTTCGTCATTGAAATAAGGTCTTGTCACAACGAAAATACTCGTTACGATGATTCTCATGACGAAGAATCTCGTGACTTTTTCTCGAGCGCTCGCGGAGCCGACGCGCTGGAGGATCATCCGCCTCGTTTTGGTCGATGCGCTGTGCGTTTGCGAACTGGCGGACATTCTTGAAATGCCGCAGTCCTCGGTTTCCAGCCACGTTCAAATCATTCGCAAGGCCGGATTGTTGGAGAGCGAAAAATGCGAAAAATGGACCTATTTCCGTATCGCTCCCGTCTACCGCGAGCTCATCGACACTCTCGAAAAGTTCTTCGCAGCACCTAACGCCATTCTAGACGCTGATGGCGGGCGCTCGCGACTACGCCTCGCCAAGCGCGAAGACAGCTGCTGCCCCGGTCCTAAATTCCTCAAATCATGCAACTCAGCAAATTAAAATCCCTACTCACTGAGCACTCAGACCGCTTGTTCCGGATCCGCTTACCAGACGGCGGTGCGGTGCCGGTTTCATTCCACGTCACGGAAATCGGTCGCTTGGAAAAAACCTTCCTCGACTGCGGTGGCAAACTCCGAGAATCCACGACCTGCCAGCTGCAAATCTGGGTAGGCGAGGACTACGATCACCGCATTGAAACCCGTAAATTGGCGACCATCCTCGACAAGGCAAAAACACTTCTGCCAGATGACTCCGTCCCCGTCGAAATCGAATACGAGGATAGAGTGATTTCCCAATACACTATTTCTAACCACGTGATTGAGAATGATTCCATCGTTCTTATCTTGTCGAATAAGCACACCGAGTGTCTTGCTCCAGAACTTTGCGGCCTCCCTTCTCTAAACCGCTTACCCGCCATCGGCGGAAAATCAACCTGCTGCGGACCAGGTGAATCCTGCTAGATTTGTATCATGAAGAAGCCACTTTCAGAATTTCTTGGCACGTTCGCGATGGTCTTTGCAGGAACGGGTGCCATCGTCATCAACCAGCACTCTGGTGGCGTCATCGGGCATGCTGGTATTGCGATGGTATTCGGCCTAATCGTGCTCGCCATGATTTACACCTTCGGTGATATCAGCGGTGCCCACCTCAATCCTGCGGTCACGCTTGGGTTCGCTGCGGCGGGTCGATTTCCCTTCAAGGAAGTTCCCATTTACATCACCGCTCAACTTGCTGGAGCATTTGCTGCTAGCTTCACTTTAAAATTTTTATTTCCAGAAAATCTAACTCTCGGTGCCACCCTTCCCACGGGAAGCGTGAGCCAGAGCTTCATCCTAGAAGTTATTCTAACAACTATTCTCATGTTGGTGATTCTCAGTGTTTCCACGGGTTCGAAAGAAAAAGGCATCACGGCCGGGATCGCCATCGGAGCGGTCGTCGCACTTGAAGCCATGTTCGCGGGTCCCGTTTGTGGCGCGTCAATGAATCCTGCACGTTCCTTGGCTCCCGCCATCGTAAGTGGTCATTTCCAGCATCTTTGGCTCTACTTGGTCGCCACCATTCTCGGCGCGCTCATCGCAGTGCCTCTGTGGATCACCACTCGCGGGCATCATGTTACGGAGAAAAATTAAATCTAACCATTTATGAAACCACCTGCCATTCTTATCCTCTGTACCGGTAACAGTTGTCGCTCCCATCTCGCTGAGGGAATCCTCCGTGCGACTCTCAATAATAATTTCCGCGTTGCAAGCGCCGGATCTAACCCCTCAGGATACGTGCACCCTCTTTCAATCAGAGTGATGAAAGAAATTGGTATCGATATCAGTGCTCATCACTCGAAGCATATGAATGAGTTCCTCGCCGACGACGTCTCGACTGTGATCACCGTTTGTGGAAATGCGGATCAAGCCTGTCCGATGTTTCCACGTCAAGTCAGTCGCCATCACTGGGGATTCGACGACCCAGCACACGCGACCGGGACTGAGGAAGAACAGATGGTTGTATTCCGCCGCGTCCGCGATGAGATCGCCCGCGTTTTTCAAG
>VFJU01000355.1 GCA_009885905.1 Verrucomicrobiota bacterium | reverse complement strand
TCTTGAAACCGTTTAGACCAGCGAGCGAGATCTCCATCCAATGTTCCCGCCTCCTCACCGGTCGAATAGGATCTAGCAAATACTTTAGGAAAATCTTTCCCGGCTAGAAATTCTGGTCCGAGCGCTTGTCCAGATTTGACGGCCGTAACGAGCCGTTCTCCAGCCTCGCGAATCACGCCACTCTGCGCGGCTTGTGCTGACAATTGAACTGTTTCACTCATCGAAATTCCAGCAAGCAAACATGCGTGATAGACCTTGCAGAACCGAGCCATTGCCATGTTTCTCCTCGCACTACCCACCCAAGGGATCTTGTTGATCCAACGATCGACGTTTGAATGCCTAGGAGCCGATCGAACCAACATACGAATTGCTAGAAACCCAGCAAAGCCAGTAGCGTATAACAACAGAAAAGCCAACCCGACATGTGTGAAAATCTGCGCGAAACTCATTTCGCCTGCCATTAAAGCACTGGGCACGATCGCGATGATCATTCCAAGATGAAGAATAATGATTGGATAAATCATCCCTCTAACCATTTCTAGGTGTGCAGAAGAGAGCATTCCAAAATAATCAGCAAGCTGCTCGAAAGCCTGCGCCAACTTGCCACCACGTTCTCCCGCTCCGACGATGGCTCTCTCAAGCTCCCCAAAGTTTCTAGAATCTCTTCCAAGAGATGCAGTGATCGAATCCCCTGCCTGTAGACCACGGGTCAGGTTATCCAACAACGCCGCTTGGGCGACGGGGAGTTGTGTGTCTATCATCACCGCCGCCGCCTTGCGAATATCAAATCCAGCACCTAGCAGTTTTGCAATTTCCGAATAAAAAAAATGTTTTTGTGTCGCACTTATTTTCATCGTTTGCTGATAGATATGCCTCCGTGACGATCTAATCGAAGTTACGTTTCTGCTAATTTGACTAACATTGTTGGTTACTACACCGGCTTTAACAAGTAGCCCCCGACCCACCCTTGCTCGCCGCGCTCATTTTGGCACCAATGCCAACCATGAATTTGCCGAAGTGACTCAATCCGGTCGCCACGTTTGATGGTGAGCACCGTGGGGTCATACGGATTAATGGCAGCGAAGCGCCCTTCACCGAGAGGCTCGAGAATTTCTTCTGGAACATAGCCATCGTGACCATCTCGGTCGGTCGCCCAGACCCATCCCGGCCAGGCGTGATCAGCGACTCCAACGGTGACCTCATCGCCAGCTGCCAGCTTGATGGGGTGGCGATCTTTTTCTTCGTAATCGGAGGATGCATTGAAAATAGCCATGGTTGGACGTTACGAAATCAGACCTGTGGAAAATTGCGAACCTTGATTATGCCCAAGAAAGAACCACGCCTTCCCTTTCTCCGCGCTTGCAGTCGTCATGATCTGTCGCAAGAGTCAAACAATGTTCACGCCAAAGTGGAAAAAAGAAGCGCAACACCTTGTCAAAGGTGCCAAGAAATTTATCGATTATAAGCGAGATTTACTCAAGCCCGACCGAGTGGCTGAAATCAATTCGCGCCTAGCGGATTTGATCGCCGCGATCAAATCCAAAGACGTCGCCAAAACCTCTGATGCTTCAAAACAAATTCGTGCCGTTTGTGAGAACTCCTTGCCGCAAGAAAAACCGCTGGGTTGGTTTGAAGAAAATGTCGAGGTGATGTTCGTCGCTATCGTCATTGCACTCGGATTACGGGCCTATTATCTGCAACCTTTTCGTATCCCAACCGGATCCATGCAGCCGACGCTCAACGGAATTATCGGTAAACCATTGAAAAAAGATCAATGGCCGAGCCTCCCCCAGAGACTGTTAGAAAAAGTCTTGCGTGGAAGAGACTACGTCTACGAAGTGAATGACAAAGATCGACATATCGCGGTGACCCCCCAAGGCGGACTTGATATCAAAGACACGCAGTTCATGCATTTCTTCAGCAGGTCAGAGATTCGTTTCTCGGATGCTGAACCCCTCCGACTACCTGCACCCACCAATCCATCATCAGAGATTGGACTAGGGGCAGCGATCAATTATGCCGTCAGAAATGGCGGCCTGATTCCCAAGGGCATGGTGATTTGTGAGGGAACCATCGATTCCGGCGACTTGGTGTTGGTGGATAAATTCACCTATAACTTTCGCCAGCCCAAGCGTGGAGAGGTTTTCGTTTTTAACACCATCGACATCGCAGGGATTCAAAAACGCAGCGGCGAACAGGGTGCTGGCTCGCACTACATCAAGCGCCTTTGCGGGGTGCCCGGCGACACGCTTTCTGTTCAAACACCAAACTTGATGATTGATGGAAAAATCGCTCAGGAACCTGGGATTCAGCGAGTCATTCACGGCGAGGGTCCCTATCGAATCAATCCAAACGGCTACGGTCTCGCGAGCCCAGGAGAAGCAGCTCATCACGGAAAAAAATTGCCGCAATTTCTAGCAAAGCCGAGTGACCGGCTTTCGCTTGCCGCCAAAACCCGCACAGGGATGCGAGAGTACGCTGCTCTCGGTGACAACACCGCCAACTCACTCGATTCTCGCTACTGGGGACCAGTCAAGGAGTTCAACTTAGTCGGACCCGCCTTGTTCGCCCTCTGGCCGATCACCACAGGTCATTGGGGCTTCATCCGTTAACACTGTGTCCGCTGCATCGGACATCACCCGCAAAGCACAGTCGAATCTCGCGTTCGCCCTAAAAATCCTGCCGCGCGATCGCCGGCAAGACATGGTGGTGTTCTACGCCTTCTGCCGAACGATCGATGATCTAGCAGATCATTCTGCGCTTGCAGAGGATGAGCGTGCTCGCCGCTTAGATTACTGGGAAAATGGGCTAATCCATGGGTTTGAAAAGCCCGATGAATTCCAGTTGGAAGTTGTTTCACTGAGAAACCGTCAGCAGATACCAAACGACTTGTTAGTCGCCATCATCGATGGTTGCAGGATGGATCTTCGCCCACAGCGCTTTCAAACATGGGACGAGCTCTCCGGTTATATTTGGAAAGTCGCCTGCGCGGTGGGGCTGGTATCCATTCGTATTTTTGGTTGCACCAGTCCACGTTCAGAACATTACGCCAAATCGTTAGGTCTAGCGTTGCAACTCACGAACATTCTTCGTGACGTCCAAGAAGATTACATAAACGGCCAGAGAATCTATCTACCGATGGAAGATCTTACTCGGTTCCAATACACTGAAAACGATCTCCGCAGCCAAGTGCGGGATGAGCGATTTATTGCACTGATGAACTTTGAGGCTACCCGGGCAGAAAATTTCTATCAGGAAGCAATTGCGTGTTTACCCAAAACTGATTCTAACGCGTTAATTCCCGCTCAGATTATGGGCGAAATTTACCAACGTCTTCTGGCAAAAATGCGCGAAGATCAATTTAGAGTTTTTAATAAGCGCTATCGAATTTCAAAATTACGTAAGCTGGTAATTCTTTCCAAGCATCTCGTCGCACCTAAGCACCGCACCGGGTGATTTACCGAAAAACTAACTACTAAACTCATGAGAAACCATGTCGTCTACATTGCCACCGGAAGCCTCTCCGTCTTGATTTCTTGTACCCCGCCACTTCCAGTGCCGCCACCGCGTTTTCAACCAGATCCGCCGTTTACGCTCAAACCGATGTCTCCTGACGGTTCACAGATCGACCTTGCGCCACCCCCGAGTCCGTCACAATTGGAGCCTGACCCACCGACCGCCACCGGTGGCTATCCCACCGCCCAGCGCACTGAAAACCCAGACCAAGTTCTCAGTCCTTACGGACCATTTAATGTCATCGACGTAACGGGCTTCAAGTCAGGACAACTCGCCCGTGACCCATCTAACCAG
>VFJU01000171.1 GCA_009885905.1 Verrucomicrobiota bacterium | reverse complement strand
ATCATGACGTATGTTCGTAACAACTTCGGTAACACCAAGGGCGACGTGATCACCACCGACATGGCTAAAGCAGCGATCGAAATTTCTGCTGCGCGCAAGAATGCTGGAAACTCAGTCACTGGTGAGGAGCTCATCGCGCACTACCGCAAGCCATTGCCCGGTGCGGTTCTTGACTCCAAAGCAATGCTTGATCCAATCACTCTGGCTCCCGCAACGGCTCCCTGATATTGAATTTCATCTGACAATTTATTCTAACACCCAACCTTCATCCGATAAAATAGAACTGACGAAGCACATTTGCCATTCACTTTTCTCATTGGATAAACATCGCCGTAACACGCAATTATGAGCTCACACGCTACCACACCTACTGGGCATGATGCCCACCACGATGACTCGCACGGCGACCATCACTACGATCCTGGATTTATCCGTAAATGGATCTTTTCTACCGATCACAAAATGATCGGGCTTCAGTACGGAATCACTGCACTTTTATTCTTAGCGTTCGGATTCTATCTGATGATGGTTATGCGTTGGAGCATTGCTTACCCGCACCAACCACTCCCTGAGTGGATGGGTTGGGTGTTCACCGACGGTTGGAAAGCGCGTTGGTTGCAGGACGGCAAAGTCACTGGTGAGACTTATAACATGTTCGGAGCCATGCACGGCACGATTATGGTGTTCTTGGGCATCGTGCCTTTGGGCTTCGGCGCTTTCGGCAACTACGTGACGCCACTTCAAATTGGCGCGCCCGACATGGCGTTTCCACGACTTAACATGGCGAGTTACTGGATCTATCTCATCGGTGGTTTAATCATGTGCGGATCGTTTTTCATGGAGTCAGGGTCAGCCAAATCAGGGTGGACAAACTACTCGCCGCTTGCTGGTTTCGCAGATGGGCAAATCGTCAATCAATGGCTTGCAGGTCAAACTCAGTGGCTCATTGGCTTGGTCTGCCTGATCACATCGTCTCTGCTTGGCTCAGTGAATTTCATCACGACGATCATTAATCTCCGTGTGCGTGGGATGACTTGGATGCGGATGCCGTTTTTCGTATGGTCGATGTTGGTGACGGCTTTCCTTCTTCTTCTTGCATTCCCACCGTTAGAAGCTGCTGGTATCATGCAATTGATGGACCGAGTTGCTCATTCATCATTTTTCATGCCTTCCGGACTATTCACCAAGTCCGAAGGACTCGCGGATCTATCAGGAGGCGGGTCGCCACTTCTTTTCCAGCATTTGTTTTGGTTTCTCGGTCACCCCGAAGTTTACGTTCTACTGTTGCCGGCGTTCGCATGTGTCGCTGAAATCATTCCTGTAAATACCCGTAAGCCACTGTGGGGATACAAATCGATGGTATATTCGGTTTTAATCCTTGGGTTCCTCTCCTTCGTGGTTT
>VFJU01000005.1 GCA_009885905.1 Verrucomicrobiota bacterium | reverse complement strand
TGCGGCGCCGACCCGTCCCGTTGTGCCAGTCACTGCGATCCGCATTGGCTCAGAGCAGACCCTGTTCGCGTAACTGTTCTTCAACCTCGTTATAGTCTGGTGCCACAATTCCAGCATCACGAATGCGTTGAATTTTGCGGCGAACTCCGAGTTTACTTCGAGGGCCCGCCACTAGGTCTGTAACTCCACCGACGACAAATGGGAGAAGCGCTGCGATTCCTAAAGCTCCGAGACCAATACCTACTCCCCGCCGAGCGCCGCGGTGCATCAAATCACCAAGTAACAAGCCCGCCGCCGCACCCAGTAATGCAGGTGCAGTCAAGGCACTATTCTCAATCCATGTGGGAGCTATGTCGCAATTTTCATCTGCCATGGTGTTAAAATAGTCGATTTAGGGCTTAACGACAACACTTGAAAAAGAAAATCTACGGTAATGTAGCCAAAATCGCCTAGCGGTGTTGCCCATTTCACCCGTCGAGATCATCAAATCCGGTATTTGTAATCATCAGTCCATTCGTTAGAAAAACATCTAGGCAGTCATTCCCAAACGTATGGTAGCGAATCGATCAGCAAACGAACCTAATTCTCATTAGGTTACTTAATCTGTTATAAACTGGGCAGCGCGCTATTCACTTGAGTCTTCAAAAAGCCAATTAATTGGGCGTTCAAATCTTCGGTTATTGATTTATAATCTTTTTCGTTCGCGACGTTGATGGTCTCTTTTGGATCTTTTTCATAGTCATACAACTCCGTTCCGACGACCCACTCAGCATTGAATGGCTGCGAGCTTCTGAAGTCATTTGCTAACCAAATGGTGTATCGGTAGCGATGATTCCTAAGCGAATATCCCATCACTTTTCCAGAAGAGTAACCTTGACGCGCCGTTTCGCTTTTGGTGCCGGTGCGAGGATATTGGCTGATAGAATAATTTTTAACTGAGGCAGCGGTTTGTTTCATGATCGGAACAAGGCTCTTCCCATCCAAGTCTCCTGGAATTTTCAAACCGCTTAAGTCACAAAGAGTAGGAAATATATCTACGAATTCACTCATCGCTTCGGTGGAAGACGCGGCGATGCCCGGCGCCGAGATGATCAATGGAGTCCGCGTGGCTTCTTCAAAATTGGTGTGTTTGCACCAGAGGTTGTGATCCCCCAGATGCCAGCCATGATCGCCCCAAAGAATTACAATCGTATTCTTGGTAAGCCCCAAGACATCAAGGGTATCCAGCAAAATTCCCACCTGAGCATCGGTATAAGAAATCGCAGAGTAATATCCGTGAATCAGTTCTTTTTGCTTTTCGATCGGCAAGGTCAATCCGCTGGCTTTTTGATCAGTGAAAGCAAGCAGCGGCGGGATATCGGTGTATGCTCTCAATTCTCCAGCATCGTGGTAGGCCGTTGCCACACTATTAGTTGATTGCTCTTGAAATGATGCAATTGGTATTTCGGTCCTTTGATAGAAATCCCAATATTTTTTCGGTGCCACAAATGGTAAATGAGGTTTCGCAAAACCTACGGCAAAAAAGAACGGTTGGTTTTTCTTGCTCAGTTCCTTCAAAATATCTGCAGCTTGTAACGCATTTGCACCATCGTTATAGGCATTATCAGGTAAATCTTCGGATTCGACTGATGGTTTGATTTTAGTCGATGCGAATTCAGTAGCGTCTTTTTTATTCATCCCATTTTTTACAGCTTCAGCAAAAAATTGGTCTGCTAACAACTTGGTGTTTTTATTTTGATAACGCTTAAAAACCGGTTCTCCATTTTCGGCATCGTAATACTTTGATTTGGTTTTGTGATAAGGGACGCTCCATGAAAGCTTGTCCTCGTCGGCATCTACATTTCTTGAGTCATAAACTTTACCAATTCCTTGGGTCGAATACCCTTGCGCTGCAAAATATTGTGGCAGGCTGACGATGTTTGGGCTCACCTGCCGCAGCTTCGCTTTCAGATCCCAGACTTTTGTAGAGTCTGGGCGTTTTCCGGTCATCAGGCTTGCTCTTGTTGGACCACAGATCGCTTGCTGGCAATAGTTACTCTTAAAGACAGTGCCCATTTTCGCTAACCGATCGATATTCGGAGTTTTAATGAGCCTGTTGCCGTAGCAGCCAAGAATAGGTTTCAAATCATCGATCGCAATGAACAAAACATTGGATTTCTGAGCAGGTTCGGCCGACACGGGTGTCAAAAGCAACAGAGTAAATATGAAGGCGAATGAACTAGTGATTTGGATGCAACTTTTCATTTTATTATTTAGATTGGAGATGAGTGGTGGCCAGCACCATAGGGAGACGAAGTAATATCCATGCGGGGTTGGGTTGCTTAGGAATTAGCCAGTTCGCCAACGTTGTGGAAGGTTTATTTCTTAAGATTTCACCGAGTATTTTGTTAGGCTTTTTATTTTCACCACGACAAAATTTGGACAACTACAGCAGGTATGAAATGTATAAAAATGAGTTCATTTTCATGGCTCGTCAACCTTTCCAGATGCATCTATGATCTCACCAGTCACTCACACCTTTGGTAAGATTTTGGGTGATTTCACCAGAAAAAGCATTTTGAAAACATTCAAAGAACTCGGAATCCCAGCGAACCTCATGGAAGGACTACAAGCGCTTGGCATCATTCATCCCACTGAAATTCAAGAAAAAGCCATCCCATTTTTGCTAGAAAGCGGGGCAGACTTGATCGCCCAAGCCCAGACCGGTACTGGGAAAACTGCTGCTTTCGGGTTGCCTTTGTTGATGAAGGTAAATCCGAAATCGAGAGAAATCCAAGGTCTCATCATTGCGCCTACGCGCGAACTGGCCAAGCAGATCGGCAAGCAACTTTTCCGCTACACCAAGTTTTCCGAGAAGATCTTCGTCGAAGTGCTTTGCGGCGGCGATAACTTCGACAAGCAAGTATCGTCTCTTCTACGCCCGACCCATATCGTCGTCGCTACGCCTGGACGTTTGATTGATTTGATCCACAAAAAAGCACTCACGCTTGTCGGGGTGAAGCATCTAGTGTTAGATGAAGCAGATGAAATGCTTAGCATGGGTTTTAAAAAAGAGTTGATCAAAATTTTTGGTCTCACCCGCGCCCGCAAGAGCACTTGGTTGTTTTCCGCGACGATACCAGATGCCATTCACGGGTTGATCAAAGACTGCATGACGGGTAAGCCACATTTGTTAAAAATCGACAAGGCGCACGTCGTCAACCGTGACATCGATCACCAATTCAAGATTTGCAGTCGCGATGAAAAAACCGATGTGATCGCTAGTTTCCTCAAGCGACAGCAGGACAACCGCGGAGTGATTTTTTGCCGAACCAAGGCGGGAGCGATCATCCTCGGCAAGCAACTCATCACCAAGGGATTTCCAGTCGATGTCCTACAAGGCGATCTCACCCAAAAAGAGCGCGATACGGTGATGAGATCATTTAAAAAAGAACGCACCCAATTTCTGATTGCCACCGACGTCGCCGCCCGCGGGATTGATGTCGAAGGACTTTCATTTGTCATTCATCACCAACTCCCCGAGCAGATGGAATACTTCACCCACCGCAGCGGAAGGACAGCGAGGGCTGGAAAAAAAGGAATCTCAATTGCCTTGATCGAACCACGAGAACGCCCAAAAATTACCAAGTTGGAAAATGAACTTGGCTTGTCATTCAGCGAAGTGCACTAGCAGTAAAAAATTCGTTTTTTGTGCGAAGGTACAGAATCAATGCTTGCAGCGGAAAATGATGTTCTGCCAGAATCACCCGATGAAATTAAATCTACTTGTTGGCTTATCCACAATTTTACTTTTCTCGTCTTGTGCGCAAGACAGCATGACTGGAAATACTTATTCTCGCGATGAAACCCGTCAGGCACAATCGGTAAGCAAGGGAAGAATCACCGATATCCGTCCCGTTAAAATCGAAGGGAACTCGACAGCAGGCGCCATCATTGGCGGCATCGCAGGTGGGGCACTTGGCAGTAACATCGGAAGTGGTAGGACGTCGAACACTGCCGGAGCCATTGGTGGTGCATTGGTGGGCGGCGCTCTTGGTTCGCATGCGCAGCAAGCGATGCAGTCACGCAAGGGAATCGAAATCACTGTGCGCCTTGATGAGGGTGGATCACTCGCGGTGGTGCAAGAGATCAGTGCCAGCGAACCATTCCGTGTGGGAGACCGCGTCCGAGTTCTTTCTACAGGCTCCCGTACCCGTGTTGCCTACTGAAGCTTCGCTCCCGGAAGATATCTTCCAAATATCCAAGTCAAAGACATCTGGGCTAGTAATTTTCTGTTAGGGCATAACCTTGACGTATTTTTGGATTCTGCGAGGTCGGGGTTCTCCGCCGTAGAGGTTGCCTTCTTTATCCACTGCGACGAACTCAGCTCCCGTGCCCTCGACAACGCGAGGATCGCCCCATGGATAGAGAATGAACGAGGAAACCCACCCCGTTTTTGCATTTCCAATTCGGATGCCCATTTCCCAGCCAGGATTCTGAATTAAGTCGGATTCTGAATCGGTCACGTAGATTTGACCTTTATCATCAAAAGTGATTCCACTCGGCCGACCAAACTGTGTCCATTGCGTGAGAAATTTTCCGTCTTGATTAAAAATCTGAATCCGGTTGTTGCCGCGGTCGGCGACGAAAACCCGTCCCTCAGAATCAATCGCGATGGCGTGGAGCATCCGAAATTCACCTGGTGCATATCCCGTCTTACCCCATGCCTTGATGAATTTTCCCTCTTTTGAAAATTTCACTACGCGATTGTTTCCATCATCGAAGCTATGACCATCTGCCACGAAAATATCTCCGTTAGAGGCGACGACGACATCACTCGGAGCGTTAAAATGATCAGGACCATCTCCAGCAACTCCTGGCGTACCGAGCGTCAGTAACACCTTGCCCTCAGGGCTAAACTTGACGACTTGGTGACCCCTTACGCCTTTAGGTGTTTTCTTGGCTGACACGGCATCGGCAACCCAAACGTTGCCTCCTTGGTCGACGTCAAGTCCGTGCGGCCAAATAAACATACCACCACCAAAACTTTTCACGACGTTGCCGTTGAGGTCGAATTTAATAATTGGATCCAAGTCCGAATCGAGACACTCAGTACCGAAGCGATTCGATTCGGTTGCCGAGCATCTAACGATCGCCCAAATATGTTTACCATCTGGGTCTAACATTAAATCTCCTACTGCACCCATGGGTCGACCGTCTGGCAATTTAGCCCAGTTTTCCACAGCACGATAGGGATTCGGCTGGAATTGAGCGGACACCACAGCACCAGCACTAATCACGATGAGAAAAGTGACCACCACTCGAAGCGGCGTCGTGAAAAAATTGTTCAATCGAAAACCTGTGATGATCTTAAGGAATTTTATCATATTAATATGCGAATATGGATAGATGAGCCGATTTGTTGTTCATCGTCAGGCGAAACAATAATCGATTTCAATGCAAGATGACTCCAAAAAGCCGACATAGCACCATCAGAATCGATGTTGGATGACCTTTCACACACGCACGAATCTATGACATATTCGATCAGAGAGGAGAATTCAAATTCCCTAATCTCATGCACAAAAACCCAAATAGCGTATTTTAACACAAACTCAGTAAGGGCGCTCCTCATCTTGAGGAGGCCCATAAATTTGAAACAACGAAACCGATCAGTCGACTTTCGGTTTTCCCACGCGACGCACGGCACCAAAGCGTTTTTGGAATTTGTCGATACGCCCCTCGGTGTCTACAAACTGAGCGAGCCCAGTGAAGAATGGATGGGAGTCAGAAGTGATACCAATCGAGATGAGGCTGTGTTCCACGCCGTCGATCACTTCCTTTTTCTCGGAGGTCTTGGTCGAACGACTGATAAAACGCTTCCCGGTGGTCATATCAACGAAGACGACCGGATTGTATTTCGGATGAAGGTCCTTTTTCATGAGATTTAATTGCCCAACACGTTACCAACGCGGTGGAACGCGGAGAATGGCTAAATGTCCATATCTGTCAAGCGAGCATCGGTGGGTATTTCTACTATAAATAAAGATTTAAAATTAAATTCTTGTTTAATATCAATATTAGTTTGTGATATTTAGTTCTTTTAAGAGTCGCTTTTGTCACAATTGCAGGTATAGTCATGCCGTTATGGCAATTACCACAAAACGTACACGATTCTCACGCCGACTTCCAGACCATGTCACCGACGAACTTTGTAATGTCCTTGCTGAAAAGAAGGTCTTCGGGTTCAACGACCTATTTGAGCGCGTTTTTGCGAATCTTAAGGTTCGCAACGCGGTAAGCGGTGGCGAAGAAATGCTTCGATTGAGGGCTTATGAAAAGCTTCAAAATCTTGTAACTCGCGGCCTCGTTGAAAAACTTGGCAAAGAATACAAGGGTACCGCTCGTGTTCACGAGGCGTCCAGCGCTTACGCCGCAGCCCAAGAGGCTGCTGCTCAAGAAGACGCTTGATAGGAAATGAGTCTCACAAAACCCGCACCCCATCAGGTGCGGGTTTTTTTTCTACCCATCTCGCGCGGCGATCCCTACACACGGGTCGACTAACTTTTTTGATTCATGCCACAAGATTACCTTCCCGTACTTTTTCAAGTATTGATCGCATTGGGATTTGCGGTCTCCACCCTCACGCTCAGCATTGTTTTCGGGCGATCTGCCAAACGCAACGCGACCAAAGATAGTGCATACGAATGTGGTATGGTCCCTATTGGCGAAGGCTCGCCGCGATTTTCGGTGAAGTTCTATCTGGTGGCGATGCTATTCGTCATTTTCGATATCGAGGTCGTGTTCATGTATCCATGGGCCGTGCAATTCCGCGATCTAGCCACACAAGGCGCCACAGCGCTAGTGAGCATGGCTGGGTTCGCAGGTGTGCTTGTTTTTGCCTATGTTTATGCTCTGAAAAAGGGCGCCCTCAATTGGAAATCCTAATTTCTAAAGAGATCATATACCTCGTTTAAATTACCTATCAGCAGGCTTAATTTTTAGATATCTAACTGATTAAGGTCTTGCATGAAATCAAGAGGATAGACTAACAAAAGATCATCGCCTACGCAGTTGTTCCTCAACGAATATCTCTGCAAGTCTAAAACACCGACGAGATAAATCTTTGGCATCATTGTCACCAATCAGAGCGACCCCCTCTTCGCTGACTTCAGCTAGATAGATCTTCCAAGCCATTTTCGTCAACAGTTCGGGATCGATTTTAGGACGCTGCTGCGAATGCGGTTGAGCCTGAGATCGCGAACGGTGATCCTGACTCGACTCGAGTGGCTTCGTTTCGGGTGATGCTGGTTCATGCACCTCTTCGCCCGTCGGTTCGCCAGCATTCTGCGGGCTGTTCGACTGACCCTTGCCCTTACGACGTCGGCGTTTCCGTTTGGCGGATTCCGTCTGGGTCGGGGCGTCACCATTGGAAGCATCTTCGGACTCCGGCCAATCGCTAACAGCTTGGACAGGAGCTTCCGCAGGCTCTTCACGTTTGCGCGCTGATGGAAAGGGAATGCTTGGAATTTCCGCGACGACCGGGGCAGCGGCTTGTGCAGGGGGCGCGGTCTTGGCGATCTTCTTCGGCCGGGGGGTGGAAATCCGGCGAACGCGCGGCGCGTTTTCGATACTTGGATCCGGAGAACTGTCAGGGGAAGATGTGGTTTTGTCGCTCATGTTGCTGCAAGAAAGAAGCCCGCCCAAGCGACGGTCGTCGAGAATATTCAAGCATCCGAGCTACCTAAAATTCCAAGAAAACACCGCTCGCCATGCTTCATCAGATGCGTTATTGTCACGTCGTGAATGAATTGATTGAATCCGGAGATCCAAGAGCTAAGGTGGTTGGCAAGCGCCGTCCGCCACCCACAAACGGCGAAGGTGACTGGGCACAATTTGATTGGCTCCAGCGGAATTTCCAGCACTTGTGGAAAGGACTACCTTTCCCGAAGGGGGTTCATCGTTTCAAAAGCATGGAAGAATTCGACGAATGGAAGACGAACCTGATGAGGCAGAACGCACCCGGCCGCCGTTAATCGGCGACTTGGTCGGAATTTGCCGCGAACTGAATCAACGAAGCGTCAATTACATCGTGATTGGCGGCATGGCGATCAACATTCATGGATTCACTCGAAACACCGAGGATATTGATCTTTTGATTGAAACTGAAGAGACCAACGAGCGAAAGATCCTCGAAGTGCTTTCGCTATTACCGGACGGCGCGGCCAAAGAACTTCGACCTGGAGAAGTGGCGAAATACGTCGTCGTGCGAGTTTGTGATGACATCACCGTGGATCTCATGGCCAAGGCTTGCGGTCATGATTACGAGTCAGCCAAGGGCTTGATCAGTCCTGTCGTGGTGGACGGCGTGACCATTCCTTTTGCCTCGCCCATCCTGTTGTGGAAAACCAAACAGACATTTCGGGAAAAGGACCAAATCGACCAGTTGTTCCTGCGCAAGCTGCT
>VFJU01000024.1 GCA_009885905.1 Verrucomicrobiota bacterium | reverse complement strand
TCGCGCTCAAGCCCCACCAAATCGAGGAATTGGACATCGGACTCACCAATCTACTCTGCGCGGAGGGGCTTCGTGGGTCGGAGAATCTGGATTTGGACAAATCGCTCGACCGCCTCGACGAAATGGCAACGCGTGTAAGGCTGGAAACCGACCGCAACATGCATCGCTTCCGCTCGAACCCCGCCGAGTACGAAAACTCCGAGCCGTATTACCGCATGGCGATGCTCGTAACCGTGCTTCAGCAGGATTTCGGGATCATTTACAATCCGGATCGGGTCACTCCCGTCGGGGCGTTCGAGTCGAATGACAAATTCTTCGCGGATTCGCGTGACGTTTTCATTCACGGCCTCACCGGGGAAACCAAAATGGGAACTTGTGCTTCACTGCCCGCTTTCTACGTCGCCGTCGGTCGGAGGCTGAAATACCCACTCTCCCTCGTAAGCGCGAAGTGTCATCTCTTCGTCCGCTGGGAAGATCCCCAGACGCGTCTCAATGTCGATGTCTCTGGACTCGGAGTGATCAGCCATGACGACGACTATTACCGGACATGGCCCTATCCAATGACACACGAGGAAGAAGAGGAAATGGGTTACCTCAAAAGCATGACCGCCACGGAGGAATGCGCCGTCTTTCTCTCGACCCGTGGCCACTGCCTGAGAGCTGCGGGTCGCTTCGACGAGGCGCTGGCGGCACATGAACAAGCTTGTAGGATTCTTCCTGATGCCCGCATCTATCAAATCATTCTCGACATAGCCAAACGCGAGGATACCGCACGCACCTCCCCGAAGCCCCGGGGAGTCGGAATGCCGCCGGATCCCAGTCTATGGGATGATCCTCCTGAAATTGCATGGATGCTCTGGCACCAGCAACAAGCCATACGAAATCCGAGACCACTTCTTCCCGGCGAACCGCCTGATCCAACACCTCGCCCGTCGATGCCAGGTCAGCCTTTCGGAAACAACAATTTCGGCTTGCCTCCCTCCCAACAAAACCGCTAAGTGTCCAAGTAAGCAGGCAAACTTATGAAAAATCTCAAAATCATTCTACTCGCGCTCGT
>VFJU01000357.1 GCA_009885905.1 Verrucomicrobiota bacterium | reverse complement strand
GCTTTATTCTTTGCGGAGTCCTCGTGACCTTACTAAGCGTGCTTTCATGGAGATTGGTTAAGATTCAGTTAGTCGATCGGCAACGCTACGCGGAAAGTTCTCACAAGGCGTATCATCGTACCGAGAAGTTACCAGCGATGCGGGGGATGATCGTTGACCGTCGCGAAGAGCCGTTGGCAAAAAGTATTCCGGTTGCTTCGGTTTATGTGGATAAAAACCATCTAATGGACCCTAAAATTGCCAGTTATGGCCTTGCCTATGAAGAGGCGAGTTCTGAACTTGACTGGAATACGTTAGATCCAGCAAAACAAGCTCGCCGCATTAGTGGCTTACGCGGTGAGTTACTTACGAAAGAGACTGGGGATGTGATTGTGCAGAAGCATCTCGCTTATGCGATCGGCATTCTCGCCCGTCCTCTTGGGATGCGGCGTGAAGAGCTACGTGCCAAGATTGAAAACGCTAAAGGCAAGTGGGTTCCTATCGCCAAAGATCTGCCAGAGGATGTTGCCGATCATCTTCGCAAGGAAATTGATGACCACCGGATTCAAGGATTCGAATTTGAAAACGCAATCAAACGGTGGTACACGGCACCCAATCTAGCAACTCACCTGATAGGCTTCACCGGCGAAGTTGAGAAAAAAAACGAACTAGGAAAAACTCAAACGCAGGTGTTGGGGCTTTTCGGTATTGAGTCGTCAATGGAAGCTTTTCTAGCAGGTCGCGATGGTTCTCGCGAACACTATCGTGATGCGCGAGGATTGGTTATTCCCGGTAATTCGGGCTGCCTAACACCGCCACGTGGAGGGCTGAATGTTAAGCTCACCATAGACATGGGTATCCAATCCATCGTCGAGGAAGAATTGGATGCGGGCCTCGCTGAGTTTGAATCGATCCGAGGCGCGGTCATTTTGATGGATCCAAAAACAGGTGAAATTCTTGCGATGGCAAGTCGCCCGCAATTTGATCTCAATCAAAAGGAAAACATCGCTGAAAACGGCTACAATTATGCAATTCAAGCGATTTACGAACCAGGATCTACCATCAAAATTGTAGCGACTTCTGGTGCTTTGAATGAGGGCTTGGTCACTCCACAAACATCGGTATTTTGCCACAATGGATATTACAATTCCGGTGGAGTCGAACTGAAGGATGATCACCCTGCTGGGTCATTGACCTTCGAAGGAGTGTTGCAAAAATCTAATAACATCGGGACTTTCAGCCTTGGTCGTCAACTTGGATCAAAACGATTCTACGATTACTTACACCAGTATGGATTTGGTAAAAAAACTGGGATTCAGCTGAGTGGCGAAAGTTCAGGAATAGCTAGAGACACCAATAATGTCATGGACTTCTCGCGGGCTTGTTTCGGTTACGCATCTAACGTGACACCATTACAGCTCGCATGCGCTTACTCGGTCATCGCCAGCGACGGGAAACTTCGCAAGCCGCATATTGTTAAGGCGCTTGTCGCCAATGACGGAACTGTCGTCGAAAATTATCCACCTGAAATCGTTGGCGAAGTTCTTAAAGAAAAAACGGCAATACAAATGCGCACAGCACTTGAAAAAGTGGTTCTTGCCGGCGGCACGGCGACCCGTGCAGCTGTTCCTGGATTCCGCTCTGCAGGAAAAACGGGAACCGTTCAGAAGCACAATCCTAAAGGAGGTTACATGCCTAACAGCTACATAGTGTCATTCGCTGGAATGATGCCTGCGCAAGATCCAGCGTTTGTTTGCGTGGTGGTGATTGATGATCCACGAACTCAGAAGGTGACACGCTACGGCGGAACTATCGCGGCGCCCGTTTTTGGTAAAATCGGCGTCCGCGTCGCTTCTCACATGAATTTAAAACCTACCGAGCCTGTTTTGCCATCGCTTGTCACCACCACTGCCCGATGATTCTCCGTGAGCTTGTTTCCAAACTAGAGCGTGTCACGGTCGCGGGATCGTTGGAGGTTGAAGTGTACGGAATCACAGCCTCTTCACGTGAAGTCTTGCCAGGAATGATTTTTGCAGCAGTCCGCGGTACCTTGCTCGATGGACACCGCTTCATCCCCGATGCGCTCGCCTCAGGAGCTTCGGTAATTCTAGCGGAGACTGCGCCACCGGCAGAGAATATGGGATCTGTCGTTTGGTTGCATGTTCCTGACACCCGCACGGCGGTCGCTACATTGGCTTCAACTCTAGCAGGTAATCCATGGAAAGACCTAACAATGGTAGGCGTCACTGGTACGAATGGTAAGACGACCACTACATTCTTACTTCATCACTTGATGAAAGTCGTATGGCATCGTGCGGGATTACTCGGAACAATTTTAGTGGATGACGGAGAAAAGGTGCAAGTTGCGAAGCATACAACGCCAGGTGCCATTGAGTTGGCGGGCATACTTGCCCGAATGCGGGACCATGGCTGTCGTGGAGTGGCGATTGAGGTGTCTTCGCATGGAATTCACCAAAAGCGAGTTGCGGGTGTTGGTTTTGACGCCTGTATTTTTACAAATCTAACGCAAGATCATCTCGATTATCACCGCACTTTCGATGCTTATTTCAAGGCGAAAGCGGAATGGTTCTTGGATTTGGCTGCGAATCCGCTTGGGAAAAAACCTGTGGCAGTGATCAACACAGATGATGCCTACGGTGCAGAACTCGCGGTCTCTCTTGCAGGCAAGATGCCGGTTCTTCGATTTGGATTTGGTGTGCATTGTGAGTTTCGTGCTAACAATTTCCGCCAGAACGCAAGGGGTATGGAATTTGAACTCGCGGCGAAGGGAAAAACTTTTCTTATCCGGGCCCCATTGATTGGACGGTTCAATGTTTATAACTTGTTAGGAGCTATTGCTGCTGCAAGTGCATGTGGTATCCGCCCCCGTGATGCGATCGCTGCTTTGGTAGATGCGCCTCAGGTGCCTGGACGGATGGAAAATGTAGGCAATGCAGGCGGGGCCACAGTTTTTGTCGATTATGCTCATACTCCTGATGCTCTAGAAAATGCTTGTCGTACACTCAAGGAACTCGATCCTCGCCGGCTCATCACGGTGTTTGGTTGTGGCGGAGACCGCGACACTGGTAAACGCCCACTTATGGCAATTGCTGCCGCGCGCCACAGTGATGCTTGCGTTGTCACCTCGGACAATCCGCGCTCGGAAAATCCATTAGAAATTATTAACCAGATTGAAAATGGTCTGAAAGGAAAAACATTTCGCAGTTTTCCCGACCGGGCAGAGGCTATCGACTTCGCCATCGCGAACTCGCTCTCGGGTGACATCATCCTCATCGCGGGAAAAGGCCATGAGACCACTCAAGAATTCGCCGACCACACGATCGACTTCGATGACCGCAAGCACGCGAGCAAGGCACTGCGCGACCGATCGCAAATAATATCTGATTTACGATGAAGCCAATCACCGTCCAGCAACTTTGTGATATTTTCGGTGTTCCGGTTACCCGAGGATCTGGTGATGTTTTGATTTCTGGTGGCGTCTCAACGGATACCCGCAAGCTTGCAAAAGACTCGGTATTTTTCGCACTGCGAGGAGAAAATTTTAATGGAGATCATTTTGCTCTTAATGCTTTGCGCGATGGTGCCGCGGCCGCGGTGGTACAAGATTGGGTGGGGGATTTACCGCCAAATACTGCAGTGATCGTTGTTCCAGATGTTCTGCTTGCGCTGCAGCGTTTGTCCTGTTGGTGGAGGAAGCAGTTAGTGATACCAGTGGTTGCAATCACGGGATCCAACGGTAAGACCAGCACCAAGGATTTTACGGCAGCGGTGTTATCACGTCATTTTAATGTTTCTGCTACAGTTGGAAATTTAAACAATCACATCGGCCTTCCGCTTTCAATACTGGCAACGACCAAGGAACACACGGCGGCGGTTTGGGAGATGGGAATGAATCACTCAGGCGAGATCGCACCGCTTTGTGAAATGGCACGACCCAAGTATGGCGTTATCACTAACATTGGTACCGCGCATATTGAGTTTCTGAAAACTCGTGAAGCGATCGCCGAGGAGAAAGGCATGCTCGCTCGTGCTTTGCCGGCAGATGGAATTTTATTTTTTCCTGCCACTTGCGAATTTTATGAATACTTACGTTCGCGGACTAAGGCGAGCATGATCGCGGTTGGAAATGGACGTGGCTTGGTTCGTGCTGAAAATCTTCGTTTTGAGCTGGATAGGACATCTTTCACACTCGTCATTGAAGGCGAAAATCCAGTCGAAGTCACTCTGCCGGTGTCTGGTCGCCATATGGTGACTAATGCTCTGTTAGCTGCTGGGGTCGGCTGGAAACTTGGGATTACACCGACTGAAATTGCTGAGGGTCTATCAAATGCTTCTCTCACGGGAGGACGGCTTGGCCGCTACAATTATCACGGCACAACGGTGATCGATGATACCTACAATGCGAATCCAGAATCAATGGCCGCAGCCATAGAAACTCTAGCAGATACGCCTGTGATCGATGGCTCCCGAAGGATCATCGTGCTCGGTCGCATGGGGGAGCTTGGTCCGCACGCACCGGCCGCACACTTGCAGACAGGTGCTCTTGCCATGGAACGCGACCTCGTTGTGATAGCCGTGGGTGAAGGCTCAGAAGGCATCGCTAAAGGAGCGAAAAATTCGCCCCATTTTCAAGACCTCGACCAAGCGGCTCAATGGCTTGTGCGTGAGGTGAAACCTGGTGACGTTGTGCTCTTCAAGGGCAGCCGCGCCGCCACTGTCGAACGCGTGATGCACGCCGCATTCCCTAGAAACTAATGCTCCCAGCAATCTACGATTTTTGGTATCAAGCGTTCGAAGCTGAGAAGGCTTCTGGACATCAAGGCTGGGCGTATTCGTGTTCGTTTTTAAATTTATTTCAATACATCACTTTCCGCGCGGCGTTTGCTGGATTGTTAGCATTCATTTTATCGGTCATTTTTGGTCCTTGGGTCATACGGCGCTTGATCTCGTTAAAGGTCGGTCAGCCGATCCGTACGGCGGCCGAGGTGCATCAGCTTGCCGAATTACACGGCGGAAAAGTCGGGACGCCGACGATGGGCGGCGTGCTGATCATTGGATCAGTAATAATCTCGACCTTGGTTTTTGCCCGTCCATTGAATCCATTCATCGCAGTATGTGCTTGCACCATGGTCGCTTGCGGGTTGTTAGGATTTTGTGATGATTATAAAAAAGTGAAGGAGAAGAAGTCCGATGGAATCAGCAGTCGAAAAAAGTTAGCATGGCAACTGGTTATCGCTTTGGTTGCGGCCAGTTTTATTTATTTCAAAAAAGAAATTTCTGGATTTGGCGCATCGCCACAACAGATCGCTGATGGGCTTGCAGGATTCAGACTTGGACAGAATCCAATTGGAATCGGAGCGATTTCCTTTCCACTGTTCAAGCGCGAGATCATCGATCTCAACTTATTGATCATTCCGTTTTTTGCGATCGTGATCGTGGGGTGTTCCAATGCGGTGAATTTGACGGATGGGCTCGACGGACTAGCGACGGGCACAACGATCAGCGTGGCACTTTCCTATGCGTTTCTAGCTTATTTGGCAGGTCATTTTTTTATGGCCACGGAATACTTAGTGATTCCGCACAACAGATACATCGGTGAGTTAGCAATTTTCCTGATGGCGCTTGCGGGTGCGTGTTTTGGCTTTTTGTGGTTCAACTGTCATCCTGCCAAGGTTTTCATGGGTGACACGGGTTCGCTTGCTATCGGTGGTGCTCTAGGTACGGCGGCAATCTGCACGAAGCAGGAGCTTCTGCTGGTCATCATCGGTGGAGTATTTGTGATGGAGGCGATGTCGGTGATTCTCCAAGTGGGCAGCTTCAAATTACGGAAAAAGCGTATCTTTAAGATGTCGCCGATTCACCATCATTTTGAGCTTTTGGGTTGGCACGAGAATCAAGTGATTATTCGTTTCTGGATTGTTTCTATCATGCTCGCTTTGTTTGGACTCGCGCTTCTCAAGATTGCCTAACAAAAATGACACTTAACGGAAAACATGTTGCCATTCTTGGCGTAGGACGCAGTGGCCGAGCAGCCGCAGCACTTGCGTTACGTGAAGGTGCAATAGTTTCGGCATGGGACAACGCTGGCATAGAATCGTTTGCTGGAATGCCTGATGCTGTAGAGAAGCATCCGAATGCCACCGAAGAGGATGGCCGAGGATTGCTAGCAGATCTGCTGGTGGTAAGCCCAGGCATTGATACTTACGGTTCGTATGTGGCTGCGTTTTCCGCCAACGTATCTGAAGTCGTGGGTGAGGTGGAATTAGCGTCTCGCTACTATGATGGACGCATTGTGGGTATCACAGGAACAAATGGAAAAACCACCACCACAGAAGTGATTGAGCGAATTCTTGCGCATGCAGGGTTGGGCGGTACCGCTTGTGGGAACTATGGAACGCCATTTGCGGAGGTCGTGATGCAGGCAAATCCTCCGGAAGTTGTTGCACTGGAACTGAGTTCATTTCAGTTAGAAACAATCAGTACTCTGCACCCTACCATTGCAATTTGGTTAAACTTTGCGCCAGACCACATGGACCGATACCCTATGGTGGAAGCCTATCGAGCAGCCAAACTGAGAATTTTCGAAAATCAAAATCATCAAGACACCGCAGTGGTGAGGCTGGGTGAATTTACGCCAAATCTAGCAGCAAATTTGGTTACATTTTCTACCGAGGATTCATCGGCAGATTGGTATTCTCAGGGAGAGACGATCGAGCACGGTGGAGAAACTTGGATCGATATGTATCATGATACAGGTTTACGTGGGCTGCACAATGCTGAGAATTTAATGGCTGCGCTCGCGGCCTGTCAGACATTTGGAGTGGATTCGCAAACGATGCGCGCGGCACTGTCTGGTTACGCACCGCCGCCGCATCGCTGCGAACTTGTTCGTACGCTAGATGGGGTCGAATATTTAAACGATTCCAAAGCGACAAACTTGCACGCACTTGAAAGTGCTCTGCGTTCGCAGACTCGACCGGTGGTGCTGATCGCAGGTGGCAAGGAAAAGGGACTGGATTATGCATCACTGGTTCCGCTGCTGGTTGAAAAGGCATTGTCAGTCGTCACTTTTGGCCAGATCGCAAGACCTCTAGCAGATATTTTTTCAAAGGTAGTCAATTGCGAGGCAGTGCCTAGTCTAGCGGTGGCAGTCGCTACAGCTCGCAGTCTTGCGCCGCGTGGCTCGACCATTCTTTTCTCGCCAGGAACTTCTTCTTTCGATCAATTCAATGGATACGAACAACGCGGAAATACTTTCCGTGATCTTGTTCACCAACTTCGCTAACAGTTATGAAATCCCACACCCTACCAGTCAAACGCCGTAACGTACCACGAGGAATTTTCAAACGCCTCATGGCGGTTACGGGGAATCGTAAACAACGGGTCGCTGCCGCTGCTTCATCTGAGATGGAAGGGGATGATAGCGGTTCAAAAATTTCGCGAGCCCTAACGATTATTTTTCTGATTCATGTTGTTGCAATTGGCTTGATTTTCATTCATCAAAGATTTTTGGATGATAGAACTTCTGCTGTTTCTCTATCTGCAAAAGTTGAAAAATCAGAAGTTTCGTCTGCCCGTGTTTCAAGTCGGGTGGATCTGCCGAGGATCGCACCTGGTGAAAAGCCTTACGTCGTAATGCAGGGTGACAATTATGCACGCATCGCTGCTGTGGCGGAGGTTGATGAAGGAGATCTTCGCACGGCGAATAAGCATGTTGATATCATTCCGGGACTTTTACTTAGTATACCCCCCAAGCGTATCGTCGCGGTGGAACCTAAAGAGGTTGTTGCCATTCGCAGTCAAATTCCGGCGGATGCGGATCGCGGACTGGTTGAGGCGTTGCCCATCGACGTGAGCAACGCACCACGTGCTCAGTTGGTGCGGCCTAACATTAACCGTAGTGTGGCAGCGGCGGCTTCTTCTGGTAAATCCTATGTCGTTCAAAATGGAGACAGTGTTTGGCGGATTGCCAATCGTTTCAATGTGAATCAAGATTCACTCATGAAAGCCAATGGTATCAGCGATTGTCGCAAAATGAAGGTGGGTATGAGCTTGGTGATTCCAAACTAATTAATATTTAATCTGATGACGCGTCACTGCTCGATTATCCTATGCACTGCTGTTGTGGCTCTGGTCGCATTAGGGTTGATTATGCTGACGAGCACTGGGGCATGGGTGAAAGGATTCGCGCCACACCATTTCCTAACACGTCAGGCGTTTTGTGTTGCAGTTGGTCTAGTTGCAGCGGTTGTTTCTGCTAGATTTTCTCTTGAGTGGCTCAGACGATTATCTCCGTGGTTACTCGTTGGTGCCTGCGTAATGCTTGTGCTTTGCTTCGTTCCTGGTATCTCAGAGCCTCAGTATGGATCTAACCGCTGGATCAAGTTTCCAGTCGTTGGCCAGTTTCAACCGTCCGAGGCCGCTAAGATTGTGATCATCATGACACTCTCTGCTTGGTTTGCACGATGGCAGACAGAAGTGCATACTTTTTGGCGAGGCTTTGTGATTCCGGGAATCATTGCGGGGGTTCCGATTGCATTGATCGCTGGAGAGACGGATGTGGGGACTGCTCTATCACTTTCAGTCGCGGTGGGGGCAATTTTATTTTGTGTGGGAACTCGCTTGATTTACACGATTCCGACGATGCTCATCGTGGCATCCGGCGCAGCATACTACATTCGAAATGATGCGAACCGGTGGGGGCGGATCGAGGCTTGGTTAGATTTGGAAAATCCCGTGCATCAACTCGATCGTGGAATGCAGCAATGGCGCGCCTTACTTGCTCTTGGAAATGGTGGCCCGTGGGGGGTGGGCCTTGGTAATGGCGTAGAGAAATTTGGAACGCTGACTTTTGCCCATATCGACTTTATTTTTCCAGTGGTCGGTGAAGAGCTGGGGCTTCCAGTCACTCTAGGGGTAGTGTTTTGTTATGTGATGATCGCCATCGCCGGGTGTGGTATTGCCGTTCAGGCAAATAACGTTTTCAACCGCTGCGTGGCTCTGGGGCTGACCTGTGTGATAGTGGTACCAGCGATGGTGAACATCGGTGTGACCACCGCCATGTTACCGAACGATGGGCTCCCGCTTCCATTTGTGAGTTACGGAGGAACCAGCTTGGTTTTCAGTCTAGCAGCGGTCGGAATGTTGGTGGGGATTCACCGCCGCTCTCACGCTCGTGCGGTGCAGGAATTCTCGCTGGCGAAGCAAACTCGCTTGGCGGTGCGCTTGTGAGTGGTCGAATGAATGGTCATGGTGACTACATTTGCAGCTTGATTTGGCGTTGAAATCAATTTCATCGTTCTAAGTGATGTGGTTGGTTGACAACAACGGGGTGGGTTGACCAATCTGCGATCCGAATGGCACGTGCCGGTGGCTCGTGTTTTTGTCTGTAATACCCACTCTCAACGACTCAAAGCTCAGTGTTTTCCAACGAAGATTATCTCGCAGAATTGCTTGCCGAAGCCGGATTGGTGAGCCCCGATGAAGTCGCCCAAGCGCGAAATTCTCTTTCTGGAGGAGAGAGCATTGTCGCTTATCTCTTGGCCAACAGTTCTCTCGTTCAAGAAGATGTCGCAAGGACTCTGGCGGTGAATGCGGGAATTCCCTTCGTTCGCCTCGCGGACGTCACCTTTGACCCAGGGATCACCGAGTCCGTTTCAGATGAAATTGCAAAACGATATCGTGTCATTCCTTTGCAGGATGAAGTTACCATGCTGACCGTCGCGATCTCTGATCCACTGGATTTTGAATTGTTAGACACCTTGCCGCACGTGATCGGTCGCGAACTGAATCTGGTGTGCGTGACCCACCAAGATATTCAAGAGTATCTTCGGCAGTTTTACCATTCCAATGAAGCCGTCGCGGCGACTCCAGACGGTTATTCAGTGACGGGCGGCGACGCCGAGGCGGGGCCTGGCGGTGATGATGCGCCGATTATCAAGCTGGTCATGCAGACACTCACCGAAGCGTTTCGCTTACGAGCTTCCGATATTCACATCGAACCTCTCGAGACCTCTGTTCGTATTCGCTATCGTCTCGATGGCAAACTCGTCCACGTTGACACACATCCAAAAAAACTTTTGCCGGCGATTATCGCTCGTTTGAAGGTGATGAGTGGCACGATGTCGATCGCGGAAAAACGTCTGCCACAAGATGGTCGAATCCAATTAAAAATGGGCGACAAGGAGGTCGATCTTCGGGTTTCTTCTGTTCCTTCGAATCATGGTGAATCAATCGTCATGCGGATTCTTGACAAAACAGCTCTTTTGTTAGGACTTCCAGAACTTGGATTTTTCTCTGACGATCAGGTGGTGTTTGAGCAACTGCTTGGCTTGCCTGACGGAATTTTGCTTGTCACGGGACCAACGGGGTCGGGTAAAACCACCACATTATACGCTTGTCTCAACGTCATCAACAAGCCGGACAAAAAAATCATCACCGTCGAGGACCCTGTCGAGTACGAGCTGCCTGGTATTAATCAGGTGATGGTTAAGGCCGACATCGGGATGACATTCGCGGCAGCACTGCGCGCGATGTTGCGACAAGCGCCTAACATCATTATGATCGGAGAAATTCGAGATGCGGAGACGGCGAACATCGCCATCAATGCTTCGCTAACGGGCCACTTGGTTTTCTCAACCTTACACACCAACGATGCTCCATCTGCAGTGGCTCGTCTAGCCGACATCGGCGTCAAGCCCTTCTTGATTGCTTCCGCAGTTCGCGCGGTTCTCGCTCAGCGACTGGTGCGGAAACTTTGCCCAATTTGTAAAGGTCCAGCGGAACTTTCCGAAAAGGAAATGCGAGCGCTATCTCTCGATTCATCCCGCATGACGGAAGCTACAATTTTCGGTCCGGTGGGTTGCGAAAAATGTCGTGGCAATGGCTACAAGGGGCGGATGGGAATTTTTGAGACCTTCATCATCGATGACGAAGTCCGTAGCATGATCAACACCGGTCTAACGACAACTCAACTCCGCCGTCGTGCTCGTGAACTCGGTATGCGCACTCTCCGTGAAGACGG
>VFJU01000230.1 GCA_009885905.1 Verrucomicrobiota bacterium | reverse complement strand
GGTTGACGGTGGCGTCGCCGGTGATCATGCCGACGTTTTCCGGGCCGAGCACGTGGCAGAGGGAGAGGAATTTCTCGTTCGCGAGCGCCTTGATCGGGACGGTGTAGTAAGAGCGGCGGCCTTGGCAGAGGGATTTGAACTGGAGGGCGAGGGCGACGAGCGATTTACCGGAGCCGGTGGGGGTGTTGAGAATCACGTTGTTGCCGGCGAAGAGCTCGAGGATGGCTTCCTCCTGGTGGTCGTAGGGCTCGGTGCCGGTGGCGGCGAGGAAGTCGAGGAAGGCGTTGAGGATATCGTCCGGGCTGGGGTTTTCTGGGAGATTCTTGCGGCTGAGCGGGGCGGACATGCGCGGAGGATGGGGCAAAAAGATTCTGTGGCAAAGACGCAAAGGGTGATGAGGGCGCAAAGTCTGAGGGTTGCACTCTTCCGACACGTAATTCCCAGATGAATGAGTTCAGTTTTTGTATTGCGTATTCTCCCTATATGTAATACACAATCACCATGCAAATGCTTGTTCTACGCATCCCCGACGACTTGGCCAGAGAACTGGATGACGAGGCTAAAAAGAGCCATCTGACAAAGTCGGAAGTGGCCCGTAGGCGGCTGATCGCGGCGGGTTCGCAAAGACAAGCTGTGGCCTCCGGCTTTGATTTGATCGCAGATTTAGTCGGCACCGTAGAGGGCGGGCCAGGAGATATGAGTGAGCGGAAAAAAGAATACCTCAAGACGACAACTTATGGGAAATCCCGTCATCGTTGATGCCTCGTTTCTTGTCGCCCTCTGGCGAAAGAACGATCAGAACCACCCGTGGGCCATTCAACAGGCGCAGCTTCACCCTCCACCGTGGATCACCTGTGAATCCGCGCTTTCCGAGGCGGATCACCTCCTCGCCCCTGAAGGCTGCACCACCCTCCGCCTTGCTTGCCGTCGTGGAGCTCTCAAGATTGCCCCGCTCCATGAGAAGGCCTTCGTCCCAGTTCTCGATCTATTGGACAAATACGCGGATGTCCCAATGAGCATCGCCGACGCTTGTCTTGTCCGCCTCACGGAAATTTTCCCCGATCCCCTTCTGCTCACCACGGACTCCGATTTCAAG
>VFJU01000112.1 GCA_009885905.1 Verrucomicrobiota bacterium | reverse complement strand
GTGGGTGTGCCGGTGATCGCGCCGGTAGCGGTGTTGATCACGAGCCCGGTCGGTAGGCTGGTGGCAGCAAATGAGGTTGGAATGTTAGACGCCGTGATTTGGTAAGTGAAGGGGGTGCCGACGGTGCCGGTGGCTGTGGTGGCACTGGTGATGACAGGGGTAACCGTAGGACCTGCGCCGGAGTTGCGCGGATTCGGGGTGGCGGCGGCGAAGTCTGCGGAGTTGTTGCCCGTGTCGGTGGCACCCGCACCCGCGCGGAAAATGGCTGTGGTGGTCGACGGAGCAGGAGCCACAGCGCCTTCATAAGCGTTGGCGGTCCCAAAGCCAACGAAGTCCTGCAGCCCGACGGTGCCTACCGGCGAAGAACCCGAGAGCGGCGTGGTGAAATTCACCAGTGCGACCTTGCCGGTGGTGGCACTCATGGCGTTGGTGCCACTTGCGTCCGGTGTCGGGATGGCGGCGCCGGAAGTGCCGCTTGCCAGACCGATCAAGTAGTATTTGCCCGGAGCGATTGATCCCGTTAGAGAAGTAGCAGCCCAGGTGGTGCCGGCAGACGAAGCGTACTGAACCGACCAACCAGCGAGGCTGACTGGCGACGCGCTACGGTTGTAGAGTTCGATGTAATCTTGCCTATAAGTGGCGCTGCTGTTTCCACCCGCTCCGTAGATTTGGCTAATCAATACGGGCGCCTGAACGACCGTGAAGGTGCCGCTACTGGTTCCCGTGCCGTAGTTGTTAGTGACGGTTAGAATTCCCGTGGTGGCTAGGGCTGGAACAGTGGCGGTGATTTGTCCTGAGGAATCAACTGTGAAGATTGCATCGAGTCCGTTAAACTTCACGGAAGAAACATTCACAAAATTTGAGCCGGTGAGAATGACCAGCGATCCACCGACACCACTGGTGGGTGTGAAGGAAGAGACAACAGGCGTTCCATCACCCGATAAGACGGTGATTGATGCGGCGGTGGACGTGGCGACCGCGCTTTCGTTATCAGTGGCTTTGGCGGTGATGCTGTAGGTGCCGGCGGTCGATGGGGTCCAGACCCATGAATAGGGTGCGGCGGTATCAACGCCGAGCGAGGTGGTGCCGTTGAAAAACTCGACTTGGGTGACCGCGCCCGGTGCGCTGCCGATGGTGAGATCGGTGGCTGTTGCAGTGAGGGTGACTGGAGCGCCTGGCAGGTAGGAACTGCCACTTTGGGGCGACGTGAGAGCGATGTTTGGCGGCGGATTGCTTTCGACCGAGCTTCCTCCTTTGATGATTAGAGAATAGGCTTGCGAGCTGGTGGTGATCGTTCCGTCGAGTGAGACAGTGACGGTGTAGGTTCCTGCTAGAGTTGGTGCAGCCAGATAGACTTGCTCGACGTTGTCGACGTTGTTTTTTCCTGTGGTGGCGGCGGATGCCATGGAGGCCGTGGTCCAAGTGCCGACGAAGGGCATCACGTAAGGCTGATAGATGGTTGAGCCGTTAGGAGCGGTGATTTTGGCGTCGAGATTGTGCTTGAGATTTGGAGTTCGGCTGTCCGATGCCGTTTGTGCAGTGCCAGCGGGTTCCGTCCAGCAGAGGGTGGCACGTATGGGACTAACACCATCCCAAGTGAACGAATGAGTGACGGTTTTATTTGTGTTAGTGATTTGGCCATCGATCATTTTTGGCGCAGCCAAGCTGGACTTGTGCGCGAGAATGAGATCCGCGGCAGCTTTTACGTTGAGAAGACCCCAGCCGAATTTGTAGTCAGGTCCTGCGGTGCCAATGTCGTCCGCGGTTTCAATCATGAGTGCCTTGAGCATGCTGGAACGCATCCTTAGGCCGGAAAACTCACGGGCATAGAGCTGAACGAGTAGAGCCGCGGAGCCCATCGCATTCGGGGTGGCCATGCTGGTGCCGCTGTAGGTTCCGTCGTAGGCGGTGTTGCCGGTGGCGACAGGAGAGTAGAGGTTGACCCCGTTTGCCACGATGTCCGGCTTGATCCGTCCGTCGTCGCAGGGACCGAGGCTGGAGAAATAAGCGATCGCCGGAAACGCGGCCGCCGGTGGAGGGGTGAACGAGCGGATGCCACCGGATACGGCGTCGTCCGCCGCGCCAATGGTCATGATGTTTTTACCCAATCCATTGAAGGTGATCGACTGGTAGCCACCTTTTGCGGTTAGTGTGTCCTGCTCGTTTCCTGCGGCAAAAAAGCTCAGAAAGTAAGGAAGGCTGGCGGCGACGGCATCGACAGCGTTGGCCTCGGTTTCATATCGGCCCATGTCTGCGGTGACGGCGTTGAAACCGTAGGAGTGATTCGACAGCGAAAGGCTGGCAGCGTCGCCAGCGCTGGCGGCACCGGCGGCGGTCATTTCCGCGTAGTCGCTCGTCCACTCGTAGGAGTCGATCTTGATTTT
>VFJU01000519.1 GCA_009885905.1 Verrucomicrobiota bacterium | reverse complement strand
ACCTCTCGATTCACCTGCGTTGGCGGGACTGTAATTTTGGCAGGAGCCGAGAGTGCGTAAAGAGTGAGCGTGTAAGTCTTGGAACCCCGCCCCTTGGAGTGCGGTGCTTCATACCCAACTTGACCCTTGAAACCCGTACCTACCTTACCGATGCCGTTCACATTTTTCGGCAGGCTAGTGACGTTTGCTGGGATGTCATAGAGCGTCCAATACCACTTCGCCGCACCCTCGGGATCAATGTGATGCATGATGAGGGCGTAGCTTTTCGTGCCAGCAGGAGCGCCGGACCATTCGAGGGGTAGGGTCGAGCTGGTGCCGTCGCCAGTGTAGTCCACCGGCAGCGCGCCGCCATCGGTCACCTCGGAACTGCGGAGGACGAAAGAACTCGTCGGTTTCGAACTAACGATTTTCGGTGGCTCTGGTGCTTGTTCTTCTCGGTCTGTGCGTTCGGTTTTTGAACTCGGTGGGGCATCTTTCTGGGGTGGTCCGCCACCGCCGCGACGTTCACCGGCACGGTAGGTTTCCTCGGTCTTGGTTCCGTCGGTGCTGACGAACTGGAATTTCCACGCCCCATCGCCGATGTTGGTGTAATTCACCGCGGCAGGCTTGTCGTTCACGGTGTATTGCAGGGCGAAAGTTTTTTCATCCGGAAAGGCTTTGAATCCAGTGATTTTCGCGCCACGAAGCGGTGGCCGGTCCTGACGCACCGATTGCGCCCGCGGTTGCGGATCCACTTGACCCTCGCGTTCGATCACCTCGCCGTGGAAGGCGCTTTGCAAATAAGGACGGCGGGTCGCGGCATGGTAGTGATAGCCGAGCGACGGCGTTTCGTGGCCGTGGCATTCGTCCAGCTTTCCAATCAGTGAACCGTCCGGCTCGGTGAGACCGTAAATAGGATAGCCATCCAGTGCGTAGGCGATCGGCTTACCCTTGCTAAGCACTCGTTCCAAATGCAATGGCGCCATGTGATAGTGATAGTCGTCCGCTCGACCGCAGTGACCACCCCATTGGTCGAGCTCGCCAATTTCAGCGGATACCTCGCCGCGATTGTTCTGTGGGTTGAAAATGGGGATTCCGTTAGCCGCGATCGCGATGGCACCACGAAGGAAATGCCCCTCGATCTGTTGCGGCAGTTTGGCGGGCACCGGATGCAGCGGGATTCGCCAGGCATTGTCGCCAGTGTAGGCTTGTGGCAGCGGCACCTGCTGCTGCCATGCGGTGATGCCAACCATCATGTTGTGAGTCGGCAGACCGTTGCCCTCAACATAAAGAAACTTCTCATCCCAACGCAGTTTCACCTTCGGAGCGAAAGCTTCGAAAGCAGCGGCTTGGTGCGGGCTAGGCGTTTCAGCTCGAGCCATGCCGTAAAAAACCAAGAAACAAACAACGACCCACCCATATGATTTTATAGAAATTTTCATTTTCATTTCGTT
>VFJU01000152.1 GCA_009885905.1 Verrucomicrobiota bacterium | reverse complement strand
CTCTCTTAGTCACAGAAACAACTTAAATTAAAATTTCAAAATTGCTAGAAAATTGCTCTGGAGCTGAAGACAAGCCCCGGCGTTTCTTCGCACCTTTTCCCATGCCAGTTGAAGGATGCTTTCTGTGCTGATCTTGTCGCTCAGGCTGAATCAATTCTTTCCTTTCACCCCCCTTGCGAGAGCCACAAGCATCGGCTCGGTCCACACTCCGCGTTCGGCCTTGTAGCGTTGCCACAGGTCTTCTTCCGCTTGTTTATCCCCCATCATTTCTGATAGATGAACTGCCGCAGATGGTTCTGTGCGAATCTATTTCTGTAACCAACTACAAATCCCAAGCTCTGTCGGCAAAGCCAACACCTGAAAGTGAAGGCCCAATGCAAATACACAACAGCAAGAATATTTTGAATATTTCTGTCTCCTGTAATTTTGTTGATATAGCTAGAACTATAACAGTAATTAAAGTGCCTATCAAAATGGGTTTTAATCTCATTATAGCTGTCAAAATGTGTATAGTTTAAACTCTTCGACAGGCACACTATAACCTTGCCAATACACTTCTTCACCCTGGGTTACCTCTAGAGCCACAGTCCGACAACTATTCAAAAGTCAGGCTTTATGGGTTTGATTTTTCCAGACATGGACATCTTTGACACTTCCTCTGCTACACGATTCAAAGAATGCACCAAATCTCCATTAGGATCGCGTTCTCCTGACATACATTTCCACGATTTATCAATTTTAACCATAATACCAGTCATCGTAACGGGTGTATTGTCACTCGTTTTTTCCATTTGAATGATGATGTATTTCATTCCTCCAGCTTCTGCTGTTACTACCTTGGTAATTCTCACGGACATTCCCAATGACCATCCTCCCTCATTATTCTTGGCTTTTGTGAGTAGCGTTTGCGCGTTTGACCTCAACACTTTAATGATATTATCATCTGGCCTCTCAAATAGAGCATTCAGTTCTTGGTCACTCAAATCTAATATAAAACTAGCACCTTCCAAGCAAGCCATTGCAAGAACTATATTATTACTCCTCCATTCAAGCAACTCCTTTTCTCTGTTTTCAAACAATGAAAAGGAATAATTCTTATCTACATCGTATATTTCAACTTCATAATCTACCCCATCCATAGATACATAGATAGGCTTGATGCTTTTCATGAAAATAACAACCATTGTCAATATAACGACTCCTATAACAGATGGGAGAATCTTTTTCATGAATGCTGGTAATTTGCTTTTTCATCTGGTGCAAAGAATATTTTGATTATTTCTGTCTCCTGTAATTTTGGTATGATTCAGCTACGGGCTTTTTTCCAAACTTGACTCGTGATGCGTGATGCGTGATGCTCTCGGCATGAGAACGACCCTTAATCTGGATGATGACGTGCTGGAAACGGCGAAGATGCTGGCAGCTCGGGAGAGGAAACCACTGGGAATGGTGATTTCGGGACTGATTCGACGGGCCGTGGAACCCGCAGCCCAAGCCGCAGGGGAACGCAATGGGATCCCTTTGTTTCCAGTGTCCCATGGTGCGCGGTCGGTGACGCCTGAGCTCGTCAGGGAACTTTTGGACGAAACGCCATGAAACGTTTCCTCCCCGATGTGAATACCCTATTGGCCCTGCTCGATCCGATGCATGTCCACCACGACGCGGCGCATCGATGGTATGCGAGCCAGTTTCCTCTACGGCTGATTCTTTGTTCCCATGTAGAAAACGGCGTGATCCGGGTGGCCAGCCAGCCCAAGTACCCGAACTGCCTCGGCACGAGCAGCCGGGTCAGAGACGTGCTGCGGGAATTTGTTCAGAAGGTGGATGCGGCATCGTGCAAAAAGGATGTTTCCCTGTTGGATGGCGAGGTTCTTTTGCAAGCCGGCTCGCTCACGCCATCAAGGGTTTCAGACCTCTACTTACTGGCTTTGGCCGCTGCCAACGATGCGCGTTTCGCGACCTTCGACACGCGCATCCCAGCAGCAGCCGTGGCTGGAGGCCCT
>VFJU01000069.1 GCA_009885905.1 Verrucomicrobiota bacterium | reverse complement strand
TGGTGCACGCTGCAGGGTTCGAACCTGCGACCCCATCCGTGTGAAGGATGTGCTCTACCACTGAGCTAAGCATGCAATTTGAGTCGGCGAGCGAATTCGTCCGACTAGGGGTTGGAGGATGATCGTCCGACCGTGGACTTGGCAAGCAATTCAGCGATTTAAAATGGAATTAAAAATTCTAGCTTCGCGTGGATGGGGTGTGAGGCATACGTTTGCGCACAGCAAGAGATCGTGGCCCAGATTCCTAAAGAAAGTATTGAGAAAGTGCTCGAAGCGACGGACATCGTCGACTTGATCGGTTCTTATATCCAAGTGAAAAAAGCGGGATCGTCGTTTCGTGCGAATTGCCCGTTTCACCACGAAAAGACACCGTCTTTTTATATCACGCCATCGACGCAACGCTTTCATTGTTTCGGATGTGGCAAGGGTGGAGACGCGATTTCGTTTGTTCGCGAGCATGAAAATCTACCGTTCATGGACGCCGTCCGTAAACTTGCATCACGCGCAGGGATTCACATCGTCGAGGAAGACTCCGACCCGAACGCCGATCAATCGCGCAGAGCGCGGGGTCGTTTGTTAGATATCCACCGTGAGGCCACGGCGTTTATGCATGAATTATTGATGAAAGATTCTGCTGCGGAACACGCGAGGGAATACATGAAGTCGCGAGGATTCGGTGGTGCGATGGCGGCGAGTTGGTCGATCGGTTGGATGCCGGCGAATCCTAAAGTTTTTCTCGACTGGGCGCGTTCAAAAAACTTTTCAGGGCGGGAGTTGATCGATTCTGGGATCGTCAAACTCAAAGAAGACGATCAACCGAGGTCGGGACTTTTCGTGCGGTTTCAGGATCGCTTGATGTTTCCGATTCGTAATGAAATCGGTGATGTGATCGCATTCAGTGGAAGACAACTGCGCGAGAACAAGAACAGTGGTAAGTACATCAACTCGCCTGAGACTGTTATTTTCAAGAAGTCGCGGGTATTTTTCGGCTTGGACCGTGCGAAGAAGCCGATTCTCAAGGACAAGGCGGCGCTGTTGTGTGAAGGCCAAATCGACGCGATTTGTTGCCATGAGCTTGGGATCGAAAATGCCATCGCCACCTGCGGGACCGCGTGCACTCGCGAGCATGCGAGGGTTCTGAAGCGCTACACGAGTCATGTGCTTGTTTGCTATGATGCCGACAATGCTGGTCTAGCTGCTGCTGAGAAAGCTTACCGCGAGTTGGTTCCAGAAGGACTATCAGTTAGAATTGTAGAGATGCCTGCTGGGGATGATCCCGACACGTATCTCAAAGCTCACGGTCAGGCGGAGTTTCGCAAACTACTTTCTAACGCCAAAGAATTTTTCGACTTTAAAATTGAGCGAGCCAAGACGGTGGGTGGCCTGGGATCTGCAGCGGGCCGTTCTTTGGTGTTGAGTGAGTGTGCGGATTTACTTTCCTTGATGACTGATTTCGCTGCGCGAGAGAATCAGTTAAACATCGTGGCCAGCCATCTTCAAACGTCCACGGTGGTTCTGCGAGATGCCATTGCAAAGGCGATCGCACAACCGAAGCGTGCGTATGCGGAGACCACGGTGCTGGGTGGCGAGAGTGCGGTGCCGCCCGAGCCCACGCGCTTGAATCGGATTGTGGCTTTTCTTTGTCACCTTGCGTTGTCCTCCAGTCCAGCGCAGCGATTTTTGGTAGAGCAGTTTGAAACATTGCATGAGGCGAACCATTGGTTAGAAGGTATTCCGTTGTTAGAGTCAATTCTCGGCGCCTCGCCAGATCCTGCGTCGAATGCAGCGGTGAATACGTTCTTGAGCGGTCTTTCCGAGTCCGACCGAGTGGCGTTGGCGCATGAGACTTCCGCCTTGGAAGGTGTCTCTCTGGATGGTGTCCAGGCTGCCGAGCAGGCGCTCGCGCTTCTATCAGGTACCGTTTTGCAGCGGCGGGATGCCGCCGTGAAGGCGGAGCTCAAGCAAGTGGGGCTCACGGCGGCGCGGATGGTGGAACTCTTGCACGAGGCTAAGGAAATCAGCGGGCTTTTGCGGGGGATCGGCCAGCGCTCGGAGTTCGACGACGAGCTACCGGCATCGACATGGAAAGCGAAGGCACCGCCATGGAAAAAGTGGACGGGTCCGGCGAACAAAGCATAACCGTTAGGGCGAATACCCAGCTAGGTGGTCGCAGATTTGTAAAAATTTTGCGCGATTCAATAAAATAGCTTCACAAGCCTGAATTTTTAGAGTAGTGAATAAATTGTGAAGGTTGACAGTCAACTTCGGTGAACTGAAAGCCTTCCAACACATCCTGTTCTGGGGAACTTAACCTTGAGCTAGATCGGAATCCGGGGGGAACTCCGATCGGAAGCTGGTCAAAGTGAACTAGAACATTTTTTGGGGGGAATGTGCAAACTCGGGCACGGATCGGCAACGGTCCGTGCCCGTACTTTTTGCAGCGTAAAGCTCGCTGCGGATGATGACCGATCCGCCAGTTTATTTTCCTAACAAAGGCTAGGATTTACGAGTATGGCTCAGACTTCGCCGTCTGGATAAAGTTGGTGGAACTTGATAGCTTCCACGGCAATGGCAGCGGCCGTACCAAAGATCGTCTCCACGGATGCGGTGCGCGGAACTTGGGCCGCTGGGCGTGAGAGCCCGAGGATGAGTTGTCCGTACGACTGTGCGCCTGCGACGTGTTGAAGCAGCTTGAGAGAAATGTGGGCGGCATCCAGATTCGGGAAAACTAACACGTCTGCGGTGGGTCTGGCTTCGGCACCGGGTAGCTTGATTTCAGCAGCCGCTGGATCGAGAGCGACGTCTGCTTGGATTTCACCTTCGATGCTGATGTCCAAAAACTGTTTGAGTGCGGCGTCTTGTGCGAGAGATGCGGCGGCGGCGATGCGGCGGGCATCTGCTGTGTTGGCGGAACTTTTAGTCGAGTGACTTAGCATTGCGACGAAGGTTTTTCGCCCTAGGAAATGATGAGCGAGTCGTCCTGTCTCCAGAGCGATGGCCGCCAACTCCGCGACGTCCGGGGTGGGGATCAGTCCAGAGTCTGCGAGGAAGAGGATGCCGCTGCCCCCAAGATGTTTAAGATGCGAGCCAGTTAGAATCGACACCCCGAAGATTTTAGGGACGTCCGGTAGGGGTTTGATCGTGTGAATTAGTGCGCGAAAATAAGCCGCGGGTAAGGCTTGATTGCCGCCGACGATGGCATCGGCCTGGCCGTACTGCACCATCAAGGCTCCGAAATAATGTGGGCGAGCCACGATTTCCGCAGGGTTGCCGATTTGCATGGTGCGGTAGCGAGCCATGTTTTGGACGCGTTGGCAAAAAAGCTCGAAGTCGGAGGCCAGCGGTGGATCAATGATGTGGACAAATTTTAGCGAAATGTCATTGGCGGCGGCAAGGGCGCGAATGCGATCGCGATTTCCTAGCAAAATGGGTGCGACCGCCTCCTCGGCGACGAGACGGGCTGCCGCTTGCAAGACGCGGAGGTCCTCGCCTTCGGTGAAAACCACCCGCTTTGGATGCCGCCGGAGTTGATCCAGGAGGTGGCGGGTGAGCGATGAACCCGATGTGGGTGATGAAAAAATTTGAGACATAAAGGAAAGTCTGGTGCTGACAGCGTGCGATGATTGTAATCGAACCGTAAGCGATCATTCAATCCGATTCATCCTAAAATTCTAAGCGTGCCTGCCGATTATCACACCCACACGCCGCTCTGCCGTCACGCGGTGGGCGAGCCAGAAGCGTTTGTAGACGCGGCCGTGGCAGCGGGTCTTACGGAGTACGGAATTTCGGATCATGCTCCACAGATACCAGAACCGTTCGATGACTGGCGGATGTCGGTGGCGGAGTTGCCCGACTATTTTCGCTGGATTGAGCGCGCCCGGGCCCACGCCATGGGTCGCATCCCCGTGCGAACTGGATTGGAATGTGACTGGCTGACGGGCTGCGAACCATGGATCGCGGATCTCGCGTCTCGTCATGAGTGGGACTATCTCATCGGTTCGGTTCACTATTTAGGTGAATGGGATTTTGATAATCCAAAATGGCTTGGGCGCTGGGCGGAGAGTGATGTGGAAGCGGTTTGGTCGCATTACTGGGCGACTTATGCCAAGATGGCAGACAGCGGTTTGTTCGACATCCTCGGACACCCGGACTTGGTGAAAAAATTTGCTCACATTCCACCTGGTGACCTTGACCGTTTCTATGAACCCGCCATCGATGCCATCGCGGCAGCGGGCGGTGTGATCGAGCTCAACTCCGCAGGCTGGCACAAGCCATGCGCGGAGGCTTACCCGGCGCTGCGCTTTCTCGAGTTGGCTTGTTCCGCGGGTATTGGGCTGGTGATTTCTTCAGACGCTCACGCACCGGGCGAGGTGGGTAGAGAATTTTCCAGAGCGATCGATCTGGCCAAGGCAGCAGGCTATCGGGAAACGATTCTCTTTGATCGGCGCGAGCGTCGCTCCGAAGCATTGATCTGATCCGCAAACTCATTTTAAAATCTATCAGCGGCATGGATCACCGCTGGGATTTTTTTCACGGTCGTGGTAAATTTCAATCAAGCGCCGGTATTGTAATGTGATCGATGAGTCTCACGTCTCCATAAAAGACCGCAGCTGCTAGAATGGATTTCCGGTCCATCCGCGTGATTGGCTGCAAGGTCTCAGCATCGACAAGCGAGAGATAGTCGATGCGTGTGA
>VFJU01000507.1 GCA_009885905.1 Verrucomicrobiota bacterium | reverse complement strand
GGCAGCACAGATTTGGGAATCGTAGCAAACATACATCTCCACTTTGCGGTCCAACCTACACGCGAGCGCTTTGATGCATACATCGACGTCTATCTTGCCCGATTGAAATGGAATCTCACCCACGGTGGATTCAACGGACGTATTTATCCCGGGGTTTCGGAATTGCTCACCGAATTGGCGGCCCGGCCGGACGTGGCGGTCGGCCTTCTCACTGGAAATACCGCAGGCGGTGCCGCGGTGAAAATGCGCCATTTTGGACTCGCTGAATACTTTTCATTCGGAGCATATGGCTGCGACCATGCCGATCGCAACCGCCTTGGGCCCTTCGCACTTGAGCGAGCTACAAGCCACACGGGGCGCACTTTTCTCCCTGCTAATACTTGGATCATCGGCGACACTCCCAAGGACATTGCTTGCGCTCACGCCATCGGTGCTAGGTGCTTGGCCGTCGCCACCGGCAGTTTTTCCATCAGCGAACTTGAGGCATATGGCGCAGATCAGGTTGTCGAATCTCTTGAGCAAGAGATCCAATGGACGTGAAAAAACGAACGATAAATTCTGAAAATCAATAGGTGAAAAATTTAAAAACGGCTCGACTATCTTCTGTTATTTCGAAAAATTACAATCATCACTTATGAACACCCGCCGCAATTTCCTAACTAAAATCGTCGCTTCCGCATGCATCCCGGCTTTGGCCCTACAACGCGCTTCCGCACAAGCACCGCCAGCCGTTAAGCTGGAAGAAAGCGATCCCATCGCCACCGCCCTCGGCTACAAAGAAATTACCACCAAGGTGGACGCAGCAAAATACCCTCTCCACAAGCCCGAGCAAGTGTGCAGTGGTTGTGCACTCTATCAAAGCAAACCGGGCGATGCGAGCGGACCGTGTAGCGCTTTCGGTGGTAAACTGGTCACCGCGGGCGGTTGGTGCTCGGTTTTTGCAAAAAAGCCAGATCCCGTAAAACCATAAGGGAACGACAGGTCGTTTTCATCCCTAGGATCGTGGCTGAAAAGTGAATGGATCACCACCGATCCATATCGCTTGGATCGAAGCATCAGTTTTTTTTAGTATGCCACCCGCGATCACCCTGCTTGACTACGGGTGTCAGCCTGATGTCGGATTCCCCACAAGAAGATACTTTATTATTGGTCGATCCTGATCTGGATTTTCTGGATTGGGCGACGAAACATTTGTTTGCAAATAATCTGCGGGTACTCCGTTGCGACAATGCCTCGAACGCGCTGAAGGTGATAGAGAAAACCGAAGTCAGTGTCATCGTGGCGGCCATGGAGTTGGAACCATTTGACGGCATGGAACTGTTAGGTCGGATCATGCAACAAAGTCCAAAGACCTTGGTGATTCTTACTGCGGGCTTTCCAACGACAGGACAAATCATCGAAGCCACACAGCGTGGGGCACATGATGTTCTGCGCAAAGAGTCGTTAGCGTTTGAACTACGCCCAATCGTCGAATCTGCATTGCAAATTCAGGACGACCGCCGCAGTGCGGGTCAGCCGGATGCGG
>VFJU01000328.1 GCA_009885905.1 Verrucomicrobiota bacterium | reverse complement strand
GGAACGCGGGAAGCCGTGCTAACGGCGATCATCCCTCTGCCGCAGGCACTAGCTGGCTTAGCCCATAGGCAAATGGGTCTCAAGACGCTATCTGATCACTTCCAGGAACTTGGGGCGGACTTCGGCGAGGAAATCGAGCGCCGGGCCAGCGATGCGAAGCTCATTCTTGAGACGGCGGCAAAACGCGGCGTGCCGGTCGAGATGTTGTGGAAGCCTGCAGGAACTTCAATTAGCTAGAAACATCAGGCGGGATATTTTTTCGCGAAAGACACATTTTGTAGATCGCTATCTTGGGATGGAAAATCAGATTTCTGCTTTTTCGTCCCTAGATTTGTCTGATTCGTCACAAATTTATTGATACCCAAATTTTCTGTGCAAGAAGGTTGAAGCGTCCGGGCTAAAACCCAGACAAATTTCACATTAGACACCTATGAAAAAAATTAAAAATATATTCCCCCTCGCGGCCACTGCCGCCCTCATCACCTCCGCCGCCGCTTCCATCACCATCGACTACGTCAACGTCGGCAATGCCGGAAATGCAGCAGACAGCACCGGCTACGGCGCGGTGGCCTACGCCTACCAGATCGGCAAATACGAAGTGACCAACGCCCAATACGCTGAGTTTCTCAACGCCGTCAACCCTACCGGCTCGGGAACTGGGGGCGTTGGTGCCAACGGCATCTACAACACCAATATGGGCACCAATGCGCGTGGCGGCATCACCTACACCGAAGGCGCGGCCAGTGGTGTGAAATACACGATCCGCACCAGCATGGGCGACAAGCCGGTGAACTACGTGAGCTGGTATGACGCTGCGCGCTTCACCAACTGGCTGGGCAATGGGCAGGGCGCAGGCAGCACCGAGATCGGAGCCTACACGCTCAGCGGGAATACCGGTATCATCACCAAGAACGTGGGTGCCACCGTCTACCTACCCAGCGAGGACGAATGGTACAAAGCAGCGTATTACGACCCGACACCGGGAGCTGGCGGCGGCGACAACTACTGGCTGCATGCGACCCAGAGCGACACTGCCCCTACCATAGCCAGTGCCAATTCCACGGGCGATATTAACAATCCCGGCGCGAACGTGGCGAACTACGCTTCAGGCGCGGACTGGAATGCTCAGAACGGCAACGTGACGACGGTGGGCAGCGCGGCGGCGAATAATTATTTCGGCACGGCCGACCAGGGAGGGAACGTCTGGGAGTGGAATGACGCGGTGAATTCCGGCTCGTCGCGCGGGCTTCGCGGGGGCGCTTGGAGCTACGACGACGGCCCCTTGCGCTCCTCGTTCCGCGGCAACAGCGCCCCCGCGGGCGAGTACTCCTTCAGCGGGTTCCGTGTCGCCAGCAGCAGCATTGCTGCGGTCCCTGAACCAACGTCGATCCTCCTTTCGATGCTCGCAGGCGGCATGATGTTGATCCGCCGGAAACGCTGATTATTCCCTTTGATCCTCTATCCCTTTGTCCTTTGAAACGCAGGGGCGGGTCTTCGGATCCGCCTTTGCTGCGTTCGCCTCGTTGACACCGCCGCTGGGGAGTGAACCCAGTTCTCCTCCAACACAGCGAATGGTTGATCCAGCCCGAAGCACTGCGTTCGATGGCGGCCGCATCCGCATCGTATCGTGGTGGTCCATTGCCGCAGCCGGATTCGTCCAATCCACTTCTCAGCGTTGAGGATGGCATCGCCACGATTTCGATCGAAGGCCCGATCCTCCGCAAGCCAGGTTTGTTTGCCCGCGTCATCATGGGTGC
>VFJU01000174.1 GCA_009885905.1 Verrucomicrobiota bacterium | reverse complement strand
GGGGGGGCGATAAGATTCTTGCTAATCCGTGCTTTGGTATTACCGTATTACCAAATGCAAACCATTTCGTTCAAAGTCAGCGATGACGAAGCGCGACTGATTCGTTCCCTCGCAAAAAAGCAACGAACCAGCCTATCAGAATACCTCCGCCGCCAGGCCAAAGCGGCGCCACAATCTTTCGAACCACCGCAACGGGTCCGCTGTGAATACACCGGTGCAATGATTTTTGCCCCATCTGGCCAAAAGCCGCTGACCACAGGAACGGTGCGGGAAATGCTATCCGATTTCCCATGATGAAATACCTGCTCGATGTCAACGTTCTGGTCGCTTGGGGATGGGCCGATCATGTGGATCATGCCCGGGCGGCGGCTTGGATTGCCGCGACAAAAGCGAAACGGGGAGCGACGCTGGCAACCTCTGCGATGCCTGAACTGGGCTTCGTCCGGGTCTCTCTTCAACGCACTGGAGGACTGCTCCCCATTGAAGAGGTTGCCAAAACGTTGGAAGGAATGCTTGGAACCCTTGGCAGGAAACACACGTTCCTGCCCGACAATCAATCCTCTGCCGGGCCATGGCCGCTGTGGTGCTCCAGCGCATCCGGAACCACCGACGCCCATCTCATGGCTTTGTCCGTAAGTCATGGCTTACTTCTGGCAACACTCGATGAACGAATCCCCGGGGCTTACCTGATTCCCAAAGTGGCAGTGTGAAATAGTCCGCCATTCACCAATTCGTCAGCGGCGGACTGAGGCGGAGAATTTCGACTTGGTGCTGACTGAGTGCCGACTTGGTGCCGGAGGATTCAACCGCAGCCCTCGCGAAGGGCGGTAAGGAGGAAGTCGATGAAGCTTGAAACTTGAAACCTGAAACCTGAAATGAGAGAGAGTTTCGGTGGCGGTGGGTTCCGCCATTCGCCCTTGGCGAACGCCCAAGCCGCTACAGTCATCGATCCGAAAAGTGGCGAGGCGGTTGCGTGTGCTGGTGTCGAATATGGAGATAGGAAGTGGAAAGTGATCGGTGAGCCGTGATCTGAGGAAAAAGAGAGGCTTGCTGGTTTTGTTAGGCTTGAACTTTCAAGAGGTGGACGAGCAAAGTTTGGTGACGGTATCCAAGAGAGAATCCGAGAGGAATTGGACGCGGAGGTCGATAGGAGCGAGGAGGCCGTCTTCCATTAGGATGATATTGCCGCGGTGGGTGTCGGAAACAACGATGCGCCGCTCGGCATCAAAAAAGGCCGTGTTGCCATCGATCACGAATCGTTTCCAACCGGAGTCCGTAAAGAATTGCTGAATTTGCTCATCGGTGGCGGGAGCACCTGCGATGGCGGGCTGGCGAATCATGAGCCGCAGGCCGGTGTCGGTCTTGAGGGCTCCGAGGAAGGTCACCTGATCACCGAACAATTCGTTGTGTAGCTGCCAGCGTTCTAGGTAGGCGATGGGCGAGGCTTTTTGTTCCTCGTTGGGACGATGGATGACAAGCAATCCAAAAAAGCCCGGCCAGGTTGCCTTGAGGAAGACTTGCTCGGCAGGAAGGAACCAGACTTGGTGCTCGTTGCCCTCTTCGTCGGGTGGTCGACTTAGTTCGGCCGGCGGTTCGACGAGGTAGAGGCCCCGCTCTTCGGCATAGGCGCGGAAAATTCCGAGTTCCTCGTGGTAATAGGCAGAACCGCCCTGAAAGCGCGAAGCTGCTTTGCAGCGGCTTCGGAGCTCTTCAACGTGTGCTTTGAGCGGGATTCCCGCAGCAACGTGGCTTGGTTCATGTGAAGACATTAGTGAAGAATAGTCGGATGGGCAACTTCGAATTGGAGTTTTTATGGGCAGGGTTGTGTGTAGGAAGCGGGTATGCAGGAAAAGTGGAGTCCTTAGTTTTCAATGCTGACCGACAACCGACAACCGAAACTCTCTCTCATTTCAGCTCTCAACTCTCAGGTCTCAGGTCTCAGGTCTCAGGTCTCAGGTCTCAGGTCTCAGGTCTCAGGTCTCAGGTCTCAGGTCTCAG
>VFJU01000373.1 GCA_009885905.1 Verrucomicrobiota bacterium | reverse complement strand
TGCACACCGGAGCCCACAAGATCAACAACGCGCTCGGTCAAATTATTCTCGCCCGCCGCCTTGGTAAAAAACGCATCATCGCAGAAACTGGCGCAGGTCAACACGGCGTTGCCACCGCCACCGTCTGTGCCCGCTTCGGCATGGAATGCGTCGTTTACATGGGCAAGGTGGACATGGAGCGACAAGCACTGAACGTGGCTCGCATGAGGCTCATGGGTGCCGAAGTCCGTGCCGTCACCGCCGGACAAGCCACTCTCAAGGAAGCCGTGAATGAAGCGATGCGCGACTGGGTGGCCTCGGTGGAAACCACCCACTACATCCTTGGCTCAGCTCTTGGCTCGCATCCTTTTCCAATGATCGTTAGAGATTTCCACCGCGTCATCGGTGTGGAAACTCGCCGCCAGATTTTAGAAAAAGAAGGTCGCCTACCTGATCTGTTAGTCGCCTGTGTCGGCGGTGGCTCGAACGCGATCGGCATGTTCCACCCTTTCATCGAGGATGAAAACGTCCGCATGGTTGGCGTCGAGGCTGGGGGTGATGGGATTTTTCCCGAGCGTCACGCTGCCCGCTTCCAGGGTGGAAAGCTCGGAGTGCTACAAGGCACCAAGACTTGGTTACTTGCCAATGACGACGGCCAAATCGAACTCACCCACTCCGTCTCAGCAGGTCTCGACTACGCCGCTGTCGGCCCTGAGCATGCCTATTTGCAAGACATCGGCCGGGTCGAATACACCTACGCCACCGACGACGAAGCACTCGCCGGCTTCAAGGAACTCGCCCACTGCGAGGGAATCATCCCCGCTCTCGAAACCGCCCACGCCATCGCCTACGTCTCTAAAATCGCTGGAAGCCTACCCAAGGACTGCATCCTCATCGCCAACCTATCAGGACGCGGCGACAAGGACGTCGAGCAAGCTTCAAAGTATTTGCTATAAAAGAGCCCCCGCTTCTTTTTCCAACTCATTTCACGAAACCACTCCCCTCATGAAACCTCTTACTATTGCATGGGCACTCGCTCTTTCAGTTAGCAACAGCCACGGTGTCTCACTGATCAACCTGAGCTTTTCCGGCTCGATGACGGCCACCCAGCAGCAAACCTTCGTCGATGCTGCGGCATTCTGGAACTCGGCGATCACTGGCTACGACCTGACGACAAATATTTACGGCCAATACCAACCCCACACTTTAACGATCAACGCATCCATCCCAAGTCTAGACGGTATCGGAGGCACCCTCGGCAGCGCAGGTCCACAAACCGCCACCTACTACGACAACAACCCGTACGGAACACCCACCGTGGCGCTGTATTACACCACCACGGGATCCATGCAGTTCGACTCTGCTGATGTCCCCGCCTTGGTCGCTAACAACACCTTCTACGGCGTCGTCCTGCATGAGATGGCCCATGTCCTCGGCATCGGAACGCTCTGGACGTATAACAGCAACCTCGAGAATACCACCTACCCGCTCTACACCGTGGGCTCCGGCCAATACACCGGCCCGAATGCGTTAGCCCAGTACCGCAGTGAATTCAGTCAGCCCTCGGCCACCTACGTTCCCGTCGAGCTCGGCGGCGGCATTGGTACTGCAAACGCCCACTGGAACGAAGTCGATGGCGGCGGTAGCCCTACAGGAATTGTCAGCGCAAGCCATGGCATGGATCTTCAAGATGAACTCATGACTGGCTGGGCATCCGGCAGCTTCTTCCTCAGCCGCACCACCCTTGGTTCTTTGGATGACCTCGGCTACATCGTCGACTACAGCAAAGCCGGAATCGTAAATCACATCGTCGTGGTTCCGGAACTCTCAAGCATCAGTTTGTGTCTGCTGGGAGGTGCCCTGCTGTTCCGACGTCGTCGTTGATTTACCGAATAAAAAACGCCCTTCCTATTTCAGGGAAATCTGTTAGGAATAGTTAAGTAGGCCGTTTGCGGTGAAGAACGCCCCAGCGGCGTTGAACATTTGCACGTTCGATGACTGGAAGTCGTTGTCGTTCGCTACGAACGAGAAGAAGTCATTCCCCTGCTTCGACGTTCCCGATCACCGTGCTGCCGCCTCGGGAAAATGCGACGATCAAAAGTCGAAATCCCTTCATGACCCGGCGTACCAATAGGACTTTCCAAGACACAGGAAGGCCCGTGCGATTGGAGCGCACGGGCCTCTGAGTCAGTAGGCCTACCCTACGAGAAGCATCAGTTTTTCGTGACGCTGTAG
>VFJU01000554.1 GCA_009885905.1 Verrucomicrobiota bacterium | reverse complement strand
TTGGGGCATCACCTTCGAGTCGACGATGGTTCTAGCAGATCCCACGCTCGCCACCAAGCTGGGTGGAAACCGTGTCGGCATCGCTGTTCTAACACTCGGTAAGGATTCGATGCCTGAGAAGGATAACGTGATCACTAAGAACCTAGGTTCGGTAACTTTATTCCTTCCCGGGGCCTTCACCAAAACAGGCAGTGCGGGACTTACCGTAAACTCCATCATCAAATCTACCACGCAAGCTGGATTTGTCGACTCGCTCAAAGCCTCTCAACTCGATCCTTCACTCGCCCGTACGCTTAAGTCTAACGGCACAGCTTACGATCTCGTGACCCACCTATCAGGCAAGTTTAAGACTGCATTCCCAGATGGGAAACCTAAAGCAGCCACTGAGGGCGCTAAGGCTTCAGACGCCAAGGAGGAACCAAAATCCGACTCACTCAAAGAGGGAATTGCTTCCGGTAATGTATTCCTCATTGCGGATGTCGATGCGTTCTACGACCGCTTCGCATACAACGTGCAAAATTTCGGCGGTACCCAGATGGCTTCGCCGTCAAATGGTAACGCAACCCTGCTCTTCAACATCCTCGACCAATCCGTAGGCTCCAAGCATCTCATCGGGTCACGCTCTCGCTCGGCAATCAGTCGCCCGTTCACAGTGGTGCAAAAAATGGAGGCCGACTTCAACAAGTTGGTTGGGGCCAAGATCGAAGAGTTTCAAGAAAAGCAAAAAGCCGCCCAAACCAAGCTCAGCGAGCTTCAAGCGCAAAAATCTCGCGGATCAGACCTCACCCTGTCCCCAGCTCAAGAGGCAGAGATCAAAAAACTCCGCCAAGAACAGGTCGAGTATTCAAAACTCATTCGCGAACAAGAAAAAGACCTGCGCCGCCAAAAAGATAAACTCGGCGGAAAAATTACCCTGCTCAACGTCGCGGCCATGCCCGTGCTGGTTGTCCTCCTCGGTCTTGCTTTATTTCTGAAGCGCCGCTCTAACACCAGAGCGCGCTGAAAAATCACTAACCAGATCATGATTTAATTCTAACTTTAAGCCTCTGCTCAAAATCGCTAACAAATATTATTTAATCTGTTCACTTCAACATCCATCTTATGAATAAACGCCAGGTTACCATCTTCTGGGTCATTGCCATCACTCTTGGTGCCGCTGTGACCGCTGTAAAACTCAGTCAAAAAACAACCACTCCAAGCGCGACTCTTCGTGTTCGTGGGCAAATGCTGTTCGACTCATTCCCCGCAAGCGACGCTTCCACCATCGAAATCCAAGGCGCGCTTGGCACGGTAACTCTAACGAAAAAAGACGGCAAGTGGGGTATCACCCAGCGCGACGGATACCCAGCGAATACCGCATTCATTAACGATCTCATCCGTACTCTCAGCGAGTTAAAGATCACGCATGGCATGGAAGCTGGCCCATCATTCGCGCCACGCTTCGGAATGGACGAGGCATCCACTAACCCTGTAGACCGAGGCCTCACTGCAACTTTCAAGGATCTCAGTGGCAAAGAAATAGCCAAGGTATCACTGGGTAAAAATATCGATGGTGGCGCAACCCCATCGCCCATGGGCGGCGGTGGCGCTGTAGGTCGCTACGTCCGGAACCACGCAGACGAATCTGCGTTTTATGCAGTCAGTGAAATGTTCCCATCTGTTAGTGATGAAATTCCTCGTTGGTTAGATCAAGGATTCATTAGCCCCGAAAAAATCAAATCCATCACGCTCAGCCAAGTCGACAAGACCGACCCAGCCTGGAAACTATCACGCGAGGGCGAAGATGCTGAGTTCAAACTTGAAGGTGCAAGCGGATCCGAAGTTCTCGATACTGCGGCGACAACGCCGCTCAAAAGCATTTTCTCGTACGCACGGTTTGAAGACATCGTGCCCATTGCTAAGGTCGCCGAGCGCAGCGCCAACAGCGGCAAACGTACAGTAACCATCGAGACTTTCGAGGGTTTCACCTACACAGTGACCATCATCCCGTCTAAACCGACCACTCCACCCGCCACGACAGAGACATCGCTCGTAACGGTAGAAGTCGCTGCAAACCTGCCGAATGAAAGGAAAAAGGAGGACAGCGAAAAACCAGAGGACGCGAAGACTAAGGACACAGCTTTCACTGATCGCCACAAAGCTCTATCAGAAAAGCTTACCCAAGAAAAAGCTTTCAAGGGAATCACCTTCGAAGTCGCCAAGACTCTCGTCGATCCATTGCTAAAAGAGCGCGACGCCCTCATCACCAAGGCCACTCCTCCACCCTCACCGACCGACGCCAGTGCCACTCAAGGCGGCGTTCAGCAAAACCATCCTGGCGGCATCGTCGCGGGCCCATCCGCCAGCGCGACCACTGCACCCATCGAAGCGGTTACCCCAGCCATTTCAATTCCACCCGCAAAGGATAGCCCGAAAGAAACCAAGAAAAAATAAGACTCTGCTCACTCCCACTCGATACTCGCAGGTGGCTTGGTAGAAATATCGTAAAGCACGCGGTTGATGCCTTTGACGTCATTAAGAATCCGGTGACTGGTCTCACGCAGAAGGATCGGAGGCAATTCGACCCAATCCGCAGTCATCGCGTCTTCAGAAACCACTGCACGGAGCGTGATCGCCCATTCGTAACTGCGCTCGTCGCCTTTGACTCCGACCGTTTTAACGGGAATCAAACCGGCGTATGCCTGCCAGACCTTGTCGTACCATCCGTGCTCCTTTAACTTGCCGATAAAGATGGCATCGCATTCACGAATAATGCGCAACCGGTCTTCAGTGACCACACCCGGACAGCGCACCGCTAGACCCGGACCAGGAAACGGATGACGCTGAAGAATGTCTTGAGGGATTCCGAGCGCAGTTCCTAGCTCACGGACTTCATCTTTGAAAAGCTCGGCAAGTGGTTCGAGGACTTTGCCCTCGGCTTGAAGCTCGAGGATGCGATCAACTCGGTTGTGATGGGTCTTGATTTTAGAAGCTTTCGACTTGGCGTTCGAGGCACTTTCAATGACATCTGGATAGAGCG
>VFJU01000170.1 GCA_009885905.1 Verrucomicrobiota bacterium | reverse complement strand
TGGGGCGTCCGGGTTTTTGCGGGTTGTAGCCGATTTCCGCTCCCTGCTGGCGACCGTAGAGGGGCTTGACGGTGACGTCGATGTCAAGGATCCACGGCAGACCTAACGCGGGTGAGATGCAGCCGAGGATCTGGGTGGATAGCCAATCGAGGCCTGCGGTTTCTTCGATGCGATACATGGCGGCTCGCACGGCGTCCTCGCTGACGGTACCGCTCAACCCTAACAATCCAGGGTTCACGCCATCGCCGCGAATGCCGTTGATGTGGGCGTAGCGCGAGTGGCCGCTGAGGACGCTGAGCATGACAGTGCCCATGACGTGGTCGGCACCGCTGCCGCGATTGCCAGTGTAGTGAAGCGGGCATTCGCGCAGAAACTCCTGCCAGCGTGCGCCTGCCTGGAGGAACTGAAAAAAGAAGATCAACTGGCCCTCACGGGTGACGGGTGACTGGTCAGACAACTCGGCATGAAAGCGACCACCTGGAGTGTCGAGCGGCCAGCATGCAGGTGGAGTTTTCTGGGTGTTTTTGGTCTCACCCTCTGGGTGAACAGGAATCGGCGATTCTGGGATATCCATGACGCTGAAGTTGCATCACTTGCAGCGTTTTGGCTATCTTTCCATTTTCCTCTTTAGGATAATCTATCCACTCAGGTTGAAATCCTGATAGAAAAATTCTTTGTCGTACTAACTGAAACCACCGCAACCTGCGGCAATCACGTCGGCTGCTCGCCTCTTGCCATCACGACCTTGCCGGTACGGACCGTCTCGATGATTTCAAACTGCGAAAACATGGTGATGGCCGCATCGATCTTGGGGGAGTCACCCGACACCAAGGCGATCATCGACGTCGGCGTGATGTCGACGCTTTTGCCGCCGAAGTGTTCGATGATTTGAATGGCCTGTGTTTGCTGTGTCTCGTTCGCGAGAAACTTCACCATGATCAACTCCTTGACGACGGCGTCTTCGCTGTCGTGCTCGGCGCAATGGATCACATCGATGAGTTTACCGACCTGCATGATGATTTGGGAAAGCCCTCCTGGGTCACCTGATATGCCGATGGTCATGCGAGAGAAATTCGTATTTCGTCCCTCGGAAACGACGAGCGAGTCGATGTTGAACCCACGGCGAGAGAAGACTTGGCAGATCCGCATCAGAACGCCGGGCTCATTACTAACAAGCACGGAGAGCGTGTGTGTCGGACCGCGTGGAATCGCTGGAGCTGGAACGGGAGTGTCGGTGGTGACGATGGAAGGCATGGAATTGAAATTATAAATCTTAAGTTTTAAATTCTAACTGAAATATCAAGTGGCTGATCAAGTCGACCCGACAGGTTTCGCCATCTTGGTTTTCGGTGCTTCGGTGATCATATCTTCAAGGGCGGCCCCAGCGGGGATCATCGGAAAGACGTTATCAGTTTTGACGCACTCGGCGTGAATGAGAATGGGACCATCATTGTAAGCGAGAGCTTTTTCTAACTGCTTAGTGACATCCGCTGGGCGCTTGATATGCACCGAGGGAATTCCGTAAGCGGCGGCGAGTTTGCAGAAATCCGGATTACCGATGAGATCGACGCCCGAAGTGCGGTCTTCGTAGAAAAGCTCCTGCCATTGGCGAACCATGCCGAGGTAGTGGTTGTTCAGCACGACGATTTTGATCGGTAACTTGTGAATCGCTGCGGTGGCGAGCTCGAACAAAGTCATTTGGAATCCGCCGTCACCGGAAATGGAGATGACCATCTTGTCCGGACAAGCAAGTTGTGCGCCGATAGCCGCAGGAAAGCCGAAGCCCATGGTGCCAGCGCCGCCGGAGGACAGCCAGTGGTAGGACTCGTGGTTTTTGTAAAACTGTGCCGCCCACATCTGGTGTTGGCCTACGTCGGTGGAGACGATGGCCTTGCCCTCAGTGAGTTGATAGAGCTCGTCGATGACTTGTTGCATCCGAAGGCCGCCTTGTTTTTTATAACTGAGCGGGTACTTCTTCTTGTAGCCATCGAGCTTGGCAAGCCACTCAGTGGTTTCGAGCGGGCCGATTTTCTCGTTGATCTCGCTGAGGGCAGCCTTGGCGTCTCCGACGATTTCAACGTGAGCACGGACCATCTTGCCCATTTCCGCAGGGTCGATATCGATGTGGATGATACCGGCGGTGGCGCAGAATTTTTTAGGTTGGCCGATGATACGGTCGTCGAAACGCGAGCCGACGTTGATCAGCAAGTCGCACTCGACCATCGCCTTGTTCGCGTACGCGGTACCGTGCATGCCAAGCATCCCGAGCGAAAGCGGGTGATTTTCCGGGAAAACACCCTTGCCGAGAAGCGTCGAGGTGACGGGGCAATTGAGGGTCTCCGCCAAGTGCATGAGTTCCTTGTCGGCGCGGGCGATCATGCAACCTTGGCCGGCGAGGATCACTGGGCGCTTGGCCTTAGAAATCATTTCGGCAGCTTTCTTGATGGCCGTGGGGCAAATCTCGAATGAGCTGGATGGATCGTAGCCGGGTAGATTAAAAGGCGGGTTCATTTCGCCGGTAAACGGGCCTTGGGAAATGTCCTTCGGCACGTCGATAAGCACGGGACCTGGCCGACCGGTGGTTGCGATGTGATAAGCCTCACGAGCAATGCGCGGTAGTGAGTTGCTATCTTTCACTAGGTAGTTGTGCTTCACCACCGGAATCGTGATGCCGAAAATGTCCGCCTCTTGGAAGGCGTCCTTGCCGAGCATCCAGGTCACCGTCTGGCCGGTGATCACGAGCATCGGCACCGAGTCCATCATCGCGGTCATCAATCCGGTCACGGTATTTCCAGCGCCGGGGCCAGAAGTCACCAGCACAGCGGCGGGACGGCCAGTGGCGCGGGCGTAGCCATCTGCCATGTGGACCGCACCTTGTTCGTGGCGGACAAGGATGAACTTCATCTTGGTCTTGACCGTTTCGAGCGCGTCGAAGATCGGGATGGCGGCTCCACCTGAGTAGCCGAAAATGTATTCGATTCCTAGATCGTCGAGTGTCTTGATGAGCGCTTGTGCGCCGTCCATTTGATTTTTACTCATAAAGTTGCGAGTTGGCTGTGTAAGATCACGTATAACCGCGAAAGAATCAACCAAAAATTGATAAAATTTGGCTAAGTTGCCGAAATTTAAAACATATGGTTCTCAAAAATTGCAGTTTTCGCTCTAAAATCGCCTAAAAAAATTAAGTCGTGCTCCATTTTTTGATTTTCCACGCCAAAAAGCTCGTTGTCACCTTCAGAAATTTCCCGAGTTGCTTCTGGGTCGATATCCAAGCAAGTTTCGTGCGTTGCCAACGCAATCCATAGCTTTTCCTAGCCGAAATGGAGACGGTCACCTTTGGGTGCTCGCGCTTGGACTGTCTCTGCTGCTAAACCTGGGAATTCTGACGCTGCTGGGTCTTGCGGCATTAAAAACGCAGCGATTGCCAAAATCCAAAGTCGCTCCCCCCGTGGCTACCGCGGATTCCACGATATTGATTTTTCCAGACGCCACCAGTCCCACGCCTAAACCAGTCACCGCTTCGCCTAGTTTCGCCAGAACCAGCGACGATCAAACGGCCACACCACCCAAGAAATCAACACGCATCGGCGAAAGAGATACGCTTGCCACCAGCGATCGCAATCCGGATGCATCAGCGCCGCCACTACCGTCACAAAAAGGGATCGAACCAAAAAACCCTGCAAATTTAGAGACCACCGAGAGTCGCTACCAAGACGGCAGCCTCGCCAGCAACGAATTGACTAAACCCCAGAACCCATTCGCCCAGACGCCTACGCCCCCCGCGCCTCTGCCGGATCCCTCCCTCGCGGACAATTCCGCCCCCGGGGAAAATTCCGCGTCGCCCGGCAAGGATGCCGCCCAATCCTCCCCACCCCTGCGTGAGGCCTTGATCGAGGGGCCAAATCCCGTAGATGTCCCCGTCCCGATGGATTCTTCGACTAAAAGTGAGATCAAACCCACGCCGCCGAAGCAGGCGAAACAAGGCAAACAAGCCCCCGCACCCGCCGACCTACCCAAACCGCCGACCACCAAGCCCGCCAATGCCCCCGGATTCCGCGGCCATCAGCGCAAGACCGCCATCGTTGGTTCCATTTCCAGAACCGGCCGCAGCGCCCTAGATGTCGCCGATACAGCACTCGGTCGCTACCAAGCGATTATCAGTCGCGCCGTCGAACAAGAGTGGCAGCGAAATTGTGTGCGTCACCGAGATTTTATCACCCCGGGATTTCTAACAGTACGATTTTACGTGGAAACCAATGGCAAAGTACGCACCGTGCAATTCGTTGGCAGCATGGAAACTGGGGAAGTCCAAAAAGGCTTCACTCTCAACTCTATTCGTAACGCGGAAATACCACCGATGAATCCAACACTGAGAAAAGACTTCGAAAACGAACCTCTTGAACTCATCTTCAACTTTTACTTCTAACTTATTATGATCTTCGAAACCTTAAGCCAAGTCTCCACACTCACCGAACTAGGTGGTCTCCGCGTCGCATGGGAATTTCTCCAGAAAGGTGGCATCTTCATGGTTCCTCTCGTGCTCACTTCTATCGCGGGAATGATGGCTATACTTTTCAAGGCTCTATCACTTTCAAGCAAGCGAGTCATCCCCGCCACACTCATCCGCGAGTTGATTCAATTCCAACCCCGAATCATCACTGGCAGCTCTGAAATACTCACCAAAGAACTTAAAAAAGGCAGCAGCACCCTCGCACGCCTTGCCACGGTGGTCCTTAAAAACCGCGATAAACCACGCAGCGAAATCACCTACGCCGTGGAATCCGCCGCACGCGAAGAGACCTCGCACTTGCATGCGGGTATCGCCGTGCTTGATATTATTATCACCATTGCTCCATTGTTAGGATTACTCGGCACCGCGTCCGGATTGGTAAGGATTTTCGAAGGTCTCGGAGATAACTCAGACAACTTGGCCATCGCCCGTGGAATTTCTGAAGCGCTCACCACCACCATTGTCGGACTCGCGATCGCCGTGCCCTGTGTGGTGGCTCACGGATACTTTATCCGGCGTATCGAGACACTAACTGCTCGTTTAGAATCTGTGCTGAGCGCCTTCACATCGATCTGCGAAAAACCCCATTCAAACTCATAACCTCTCATGCAATTCCATCGTATTAAAACTCAACGGAGTCAATTGGCGGTCATTCCTATGATCGACATCTTATTTGTTCTGTTAGTTTTTTTCATTGTGTCGACCTCATTTAAAAAACCGAGAGATGTGCTCCGGATCGAACTGCCAACCGTCCATGAAATACCATCTGACACGGTCAAGGATGTCCGCTCAACAATAGCCTTAGACGCAAAAGGCGATATCACACTGGACACCCTTAAAGTTCCTGACGGGCTACTCGAATCCTATCTTGCCGCTTACCAAAAACAAAATCCTGGGCGTAAGCTCGAACTTGAGGCGGACAAAGAAGTCCCTCTTGAACGTCTGCTTAAAGTCTGGGACTCGCTTACCAAAGCAGGTATCCCCATCAAAGATGTCCCCGCCCGCATCAAAGTCTCCAAGTAGAACTGGCAGACGCCTCCGGTCATTGTAAAATTCAATCGTTATGCCCCTCAAATCTCTGATTTTTTTCGCCCTCACATCGTTCTGCGGCGCCGAGTGGATCAATCTCTGGCCCATAGAAGCGCCCGGCGGCACACCAAGACCTGCAGGATCGGAGGTGTCGGGTAAAGGCGGTAGATTAACGGACATCGAGACCCCTCAGATGTGGGCATATCTTCCCGAAAAAAAATTAACGACGGGAGCCGCCGTCGTTATTTTCCCGGGAGGTGGCTACGGCTTGCTTGCGACCGATCACGAAGGGCACGATTATGCGAAATGGTTAGCGGCCCGAGGAATTGCCGGATTTGTGGTGAAGTATCGTG
>VFJU01000567.1 GCA_009885905.1 Verrucomicrobiota bacterium | reverse complement strand
TCCGGCCAGCCTTCGATGCCGCCGTCACTCCAGTCACCATCCTTCCTCATGCACGTGAAAAATTGGAATGGTGCTCCTCACTTGGAATTCGTGCTTTTGTCCTTACCTCTATGGATACCACCGCTTTCGAGCGGCAATTGGACGAGTTCGGATTGCGTGATCACTTCGAGGCAACATATTCTAGCGTGTTAGATAAGCGCGAGGTAATTCATCAAATACTCATCACTCATAATTTAAATCCCGCAGAGACAGCGTTCGTAGGAGACATGACGCACGATGTAGAAACCGCGCGCCATGGCGGCATATCTTCTATTGCTGTGCTCACTGGCTACAACCACGCAGAGATTCTAGCAGCAGTCCGCCCAGACATTACCGTGCCAGATCTCGGGGTATTGAGAAATCTGCTAGACCGCCGTCGTGGCGTTTCTCGGCCTGTGGCCACGGTCGGCGCACTGATCCATGACGGCACCGGACTTGTGCTGATGGTCCGTACTCACAAATGGGGCGGTCGCTGGGGCATCCCAGGAGGAAAAATCGAACGGGGCGAGTCTGCCACCACAGCTCTCCAGCGTGAGATTTTCGAGGAAACAAACCTCAAACTCGTGGAGGTGATGTTTGTCGTCGTTCAAGACTGTATCGACTCACCAGAGTTTCAGCACCGCGAGCATTTTCTTCTCCTCAACTACGTTGCCAGAGCTACCTCGACCACCGTGTTACTTAATAACGAGGCCGAAGAATTTCAATGGCTCTGCCCGATCAAAGCGCTCACTCTTAATCTCAACCAACCAACGCGCTTCCTCCTCACGGAGGCACTCCAACGCGGTCTCATTCCTCATGCAAGCACCTGACACGATTGAAATCCGCCGTCTCCGCGTCAGCGCCCATATCGGCGTACCGGACGATGAACGAGCCGACGTTCAAACGCTGCTCGTCACTATTCGCATGACTCCATCTCAGGGGTTTGACGGTCTATCAGATGAAATTTCCCGTACCGTTGACTACTACGCTGTCTCGTTAGAAATTCAATCTCTCGCCAGCTCTCGGCCTCGCCATCTTATAGAGACGCTAGCAATAGACATTGCCAATCACCTGCTTGGAAATTATCCGTTAGAAGCCGTGGCTATAACTATCGAGAAGCACATATTACCAGATACAGAGTGCGTTGCCGTTCACTTGGAACGGCGGCGGTAAATTTCATTGGTGCTGTCTACCAGTTCAATCGGAGTCCGAAAATCCCGTTGATTCCCGACTCGTTCTGACCGGACCCGTGGACTCGGTAGCTTTCATTTGTTAGATTTTCAACCCCGCACAACAAATCGAGATGCTCGTTCACATTCCAGCCCGCGCGCAGTGAGATCGTGACGTATCCCGGAGTGCCTCCTGTAGGAATTCTTTGGCTATCTGCCGCCTGGTCTTCCACAGTGATTCTTTCTTCTTCCGTGGAACCAAATAAACGCCCTTCCACCCAGAATCGCTCAGAAATATCCGTCCACCGCAGCGCAACCGAACCCGTGAATGGCAGCAATCGCGTCATCGATTTATCCACCACAGGACCATCCAAATAAAGTGGTGTCTCTGTTCGTCCGTCTTGCCAGCCGCCAAATCCAGTAACGCTCCACTGAGGGAGAAATTTCCACGCTCCCTGCAATTCCAGTCCATACACGTAGCCATTCCCAGCGTTGGTGTTGATCGTGTCTTTGCTTTTGGAGCTTAGTGGTGTCGCTGTAATTAGTTTTTCAGCATCGGTGTAATAAACTGAAAATTCTAACGAAGTTGTTTCCGTCAGTTGCCGAGTTCCTATTTCATAAGTGATAAATTCTTCTGGATCAACCGTAGTTGATCCTAGCGAATCTACTCCCGATTTTGCCGTTAGATTTCCCGTGAGATCATCAAGATTCGGCGCTCGGAACGCCTGAGAAACTCCTCCAAAAATACTCCAGCAGGTATTCAAATGATAAAGACTGCGCAAAGAACCTACTACCGAATTCCAATCTTGTGACTCACTCGGTTGTTCCACTCCCTTAGTGCTATAAAAACGCCCCAATGATGCCTCAGCATAAGTGTACCGGCCGCCTCCAGTGATTTCAAGCGCCTCCGTCGGCTTCCACAGGTATTGACTGAAAACTCCTAACAAATCGTACTCTGAATCATCTGCAATCGGCAGACTCTCACGGTACTTCGTGCCGGCGAGATTGTTTCTAAATCCTGACGAGTCAACCTTATCATGGTAATAATCTAACCCATAAACTAAAGTGCCTGGCCCCAAGGCAGATTCTAACGATAGATCGAAACCTAAAGTTTCTACGTCGATGTTTGCTTGCCTAACACTATCCTCCGCTGGACTCCGATTCTGGTATTCTGACTCCGAAGAATTTTGATAGGAAAGGGTAGTACTCCAGCGTTGCACCAAAGAACCCGCTTGCGGATTTTCCCCAGCATATCGGAGATAAGTCATCGATCGCTCTTGGTCAAAGGTGTCATTTGTCCATAGTCCAGGGGTGGTCACGTGTCCGTCTTGATCCCAGCCAGGATTATTCACCGTACGATGCCAGCGTGAGATAGCATCTTGGTTCACCCCATTGAAGCCAAGGGTGATCGTGGACTCCGGAGTCACCGCATAATCGAAACGCGAGTCAAGATCCTGCTCTGGGTAACCGGTCCCCACCATCCGCCCGAGATCGTCGTCCTCAATGTCGCCATAATCTTTTGCACTAATCCCTAACCAAAGTCCAAACTTTCCACCCACTCCTGTCTGTGATTCCACTCGCCCTATATTGCTCCCTTGGCCATTACTGCGAAACTCGTAGGAACCCCCACCACCGTAAAAAACCTGATCAGTCTTTTGACTTTGAAAATCCGACGACTTGGTGAATGAGTTAAGAGTGCCACCGACTGCATCCGATCCGTAGAGAACTGATCCTTGGCTTTTAATGAGTTCTAGATGGTCGATGGAAAGCGCATCCACCGTATTCCAATACTGCACGGGACCGCCTCTGAATGTCGAGTTGTTGAGCCTTATTCCATCAACTAACAAAAGGTTTTGCCGTCCAGTGAACCCACGAATGAAAGGTGAGCCGTGACCATGGGTAGTCTTCTGCACCAAAACACCTGGCGTGTAAGCCAACGCCTCCGGCAGCGTTCTTCGAGTATTGTCCCAGATGAACTCGGAACCGATCACCGCAGAGGAATACGGCGCATCACTCGCCTGCTGCTCGAGCTTGGACGCCGTGACCACCAACGGATCGAGAAAATTTTGTGCCTGTGCAGAACTGACAGCGATCAAACTGTTTAAAAAAAATCTGAATGTCGTATGCATTTTATTTAAACGCGCGACTTTTAAAAATCTTAGTAAAATAGTACTTACGCCGAAATTAATTTGTATCTTCAATGCGCGGCCAACCAGTTTTCGCCGACTCCAGAACTCACCTCAATTGGAACGTCATGAGGTAATACCAAGGCAGTCTTCATAGCGGTTAGAATCTTAGGGACCAGCTCATCTTGCTCACCCACGGCTAGGTCGAATACGAGTTCGTCGTGCACTTGCAGCAGCATCTTTGTCTGATATGAATTTTCCTTGAGCAAGGAATCCACACGGATCATCGCAAGTTTGATCATATCAGCTGCGGTGCCTTGGATCGGAGTGTTGATCGCTGCGCGCTCGGCGTTTCCACGTAGGTTCTGATTTCCGGACTGGAGATCCGGAAAATAACGCCTCCGGCCGCTGATGGTTTCAACATAGCCGGCTTCCCTCGCATCCTGAACAGTCCGATCCATGAATTGTCGGATCGCTGGATATTCTCTAAAGTATGCCTCGATGATATTGGCGGCTTCAGTCCGTGGAATCGCGAGTCGCTGGCTCAGTCCGAAGGCGGAAATACCATAAATGATGCCGAAATTGACCATTTTCGCAGTCCGCCGCATGTCGGTAGTGACGGCGGCGGGCTCAACTGCAAATACCTTTGCCGCAGTGATCGTGTGGATGTCGACGTTGTTTTGGAACGCCTCAATCATGGTCGCGTCTTGCGAAAGCGCAGCCATCACACGGAGTTCAATTTGTGAATAGTCGCAGGAAAGAAGAGTGAACCCAGAACGTGGGATGAAGGCTTTGCGAATCTTGCGCCCCGCTTCTGATCTAACTGGTATGTTTTGCAAATTTGGGTCTGAAGACGCGAGCCGCCCGGTCGCCGCAACAAGTTGATGAAAATGGGTGTGAATTCGACCAGTCTCCGCCACAATGTGCGTAGGCAACGCGTCGAGATAAGTTGATTTCAGTTTGGTGGCTTCCCGATAGGCGAGAATCTCAGCGATAATGGGGTGCTTGCCCTCTAGCGTTGAAAGTGTTTGCTCATCGGTTTTGTATTGGCCGGTTTTGGTTTTTTTCGCCTTGTCGACAAGGTTCAGTTGATCAAACAAAATTTCTCCTAGCTGCTTGGGTGAGGCAACGTTGAACGATCGGTCAGCATGGGTGTGGATAGATTTTACTAGCCCATCGATCTGAATCTGCAACTCATCGCCGATGACTCCTAACGCAGCGGATTGGATCGCAATACCCTCCATTTCCATCGCCACGAGCACTGGTAACAATGGTCCTTCGATCTTTTCTAAGATGCTATCCTGATGCGCCGCTTGCAGCAACGGTCGGAGTGTCTGCGCGAGCTGAAATGTCACATCCGCATCTTCTGCGGCATACTCGGCCAAGGTGGTGAGTGGAATGGCTGCGATGTCAAAATTCTTGGAAGCATTGGTTTTTTCTGCCAGTGCAAAGAGATCGTCCGAGTGAACCTCCACAACGTTCGCTGGCCCGGCAATTTCTGCAAGCTTGACCGGGCTATAACCTAGCAGAATTTCCGCAAGGTAGTCCATCGAGTGCCGCCGATCTGGGGCTACAAGCATATCAACCAGCATCGTATCGTAAAATGGTCCTGCGACTTCGATACCGTGATGAAGGAGAATGGAGAGGTCAAACTTCAGGTTGTGACCGATTTTTTCTGCTGAGGATGAAAGTATAGACTTAATTTCCGCACCTTGCGACTTAAGATCAGTGATGGGGAGATACCATCCCTCATGGGCTTTCCACGAGAACGCAATTCCTAACAGTTTTGAAGCAAAGCGGTCCAGACCGGTGGTTTCGATATCAAAGCAAAACGATTTTTGCTGGGCCAACTCAGTAAAAAGTTTGGATTGAAGCGCTGCTGTATTCGCAAGTTGATAGGTATGCTCGACATCACGGATGGTTTTAAATGTCTCGAAGATTGTAGGTCCTGAGATCTGCTCTGTTACAACTAAATCATCACTCGCACTCGAGAACAGCCGCTTGGTAAGACTGCGGAATTCAAATTCGTTGAAGAGAGTTTTAAGTGCTTCATCGTCTCGTGGAGAAAGAACTAAATCGTCCCAAGTCACATTGATCGGCACATCGATGATGATCGTGGCGAGCTCTTTGGAGAGTCGCGCTTGATCTGAGAAAGCCTCCACATTTTCTTTTTGTTTGCCTTTTAGCTTTGCCGCATTCGCGATCAGATTTTCGATAGATCCATATTCAACGATGAGTTTTTTAGCGGTCTTCTCGCCGATTCCGGGAATGCCTGGAATATTATCTGCGGCATCCCCCCAAAGACCAAGAATATCGATCACTTGCTCTGGGCGCTCGATTTCCCAGTGGCTTAGCATGGTTGGTAGATCGATAACTTCGTGGTCAGAACCCTTGCGCCCGGGCTTCCACATGCGGGTCGATGTGGAAATTAGCTGAGCGAAATCCTTGTCGGGCGTGACCATGAACGACTCGAAACCATCCGCCTCAGCGCGCTTCACCAAAGTCCCGATAATGTCATCCGCTTCGTAGCCGTCTAAAACTAACACCGGGATATGAAACGCACGACAGAGATCTTTCACGTGAGGAATTGCGGCGGCGAGTTCCTCAGGCATTTCATCACGCTGGGCTTTATATGCAGGAAATTTCAAATGGCGCGCAGTTGGCGCGGAGGTGTCGAAAGCGACGCCAATGTGTGTCGGGCACTCTTTCTCGATAATAGCTAACAGGGTGTTAATAAACCCATAAAGCGCCGAAGTGTTGACTCCCTTGGAAGTGCGAATGGGATTCTGAATCACCGCAAAATGCGCCCTGTAAATAAGAGCCATACCATCGAGCAAAAATAGGCGTTTCATGATAGAACGTAGTGGAAGTTAGAAATAAGCATGGAGAAAGTGTAAAAATAGGTTGCCGGCGTGGTTCCTAGCCAGGAGTGACATCGAGCATCAGCGAAATGTGCATTGCTGTTAGTTCTCCCATCGACTGACAGTCTCCGAAGCCGCTGGTGTTGTGCATCCGGTCCAAGTCGCGGGCGAGCGTAGTGACGTGCTCATGCGGCGCGATGTCTTCGCGACGCATAATTCCAAGCAAGGCTTTCAGACGACTACTCTCAACTCTCGCGCGCCTGGCCATTTGCGCATGTTCCTCTGCCACATACTGGTCGATGCTTTTGCGATTGAGTACGTTGAAAGCGAGGCGGGTAACTTTGCGGTTAGAGTTAAAACGAAAAGCAAGATAAGTATTGCCATTTCCCTCATATGATTGCTGATCAAAATCGATGGCCCGCACTCGGTACTGCACCTCTTCAAAGTCCGGCGTGATATCGACGACGTAGTTCACACTGCGCATGTCACCAAGCAAGCGGATGAATCCGCGCTCGGTGAATTTAGTGAACTCCTTGGCGATCCGTACTTTGTTGAGCCCTGGCTGCGAAAGATAATCTCGAATGAAAACGTCGCCCGGAACCCCTGCGATGTGTTCCTCAATGAGCGTGTTGCCATTTACCAAATAATTGATTCTGTTAGGTGATAGAACGTGTTCAAGCTCGAGCCCGTAGATGCGCGATGAGTCTGCTTGTTTGACATAAAAGTAGTCCGAGTTGTCGTTGAACAAATTGGTAACTCGAATTCGAAAAGGCTTGGAATTTCCGAAGTCACCGAAGTCGATGCGATCCACCACGAGATGCTCGTGCTGTTCTGAATCTCGACCGAGTTTCAGCTCGGTGTAAATGGCAGTGAGGCGGGGGCGGAGTTCAGCAAAAACATCCGGTGGATACATCACCGAGAGCCAGAGCGTTTCGCGACCCGTCGGGTCTTCGTATGGAATCGCTCCGCTGAAACGGCGCAACTCATCATAGACTTTTGGGATGTCTCGTTGGCGATCGAAGTGATAGAGGTACTGTCTCAAGGATTGAGAGACTGGATACTTTTGCTTCTGCCGCGCGATCACTGGATTAATCTACGGGATCGATTCGCACGATGCCAGCCCTGCTTTGCTCGCTCAATCTCTAGAAACTTAGCCCGTCGTATGCATCGCGCTTGCGGGCAGCCCACCCGAGTCTTACAAAGACGCGTGGCAGGGAAAAATATCGTTTATTTCGATTTGGAAACGCAGCGGAGTTTCGGTGACGTCGGAGGCTCCATGCATAAGGATAAGATGCAGGTCTCCGTGGGCGTAACTTACAGCTCCGCTCGTGGGACATACGAAATTTATGCGGAAAACGAAATGGAGAAGCTCGGCGAAGAACTTGTCCGGGCCGACCTCGTCGTCGGGTGGAATCATCTACAGTTCGACTACCCCGTTCTCCAGCCCTACGTCTTCCACACGCTTGCCGAACAAACGCTCAATCTCGACATGATGCTCGAGTTGGAAAAAATTGTCGGCTTCCGTCTCAAGCTCGACTCCGTTGCCTCCGCATCGCTCGGCAGCGGCAAAACTGCAGACGGACTCGACGCGCTACGCTGGTGGCAAGAGCACAAAAAGTCTGGCCAGTTTGAGCCACTCCGAAAAATCGCCGAGTACTGTGCCTTCGACGTTAAGGTCACCAAGTGCATCCATGAATATGCGTTAGAACATGGGTTGCTCAAGTATGACGACAAAAGTGGCCGAACCGCAGAAGTCCACGTGGACTGGAAATAATTACATCAAGCCCATCTGAGCGAGGACTTTAGCCACGGTCCAAACAAACACGCAGATCAATGTGAGGATATAAATCTTCGCGGCAATTTCAATGGAGGAACGAGTCATGACGCATTTTTATTACGCGAGGCACTTGGATTCGCCAAGCGGAAATTCTTTGGATTGTGAGTGTTTTCAATGACCGAACGCCATGGATTCGCGATCCATTCTTGGTCAGAACTAACGCTTACCAAATGCCGCCGTCAATGATGCTAAATCCGCAGGGGCCGCCAAGTCCGCGGTTAATATCGCGGCTTTTTGCAGCGAGATGATTTCAGAGATCCCCTTGCGTGAGAGTTCAAGCATCGCGCTCATTTCACCCGAAGAAAAAACCGCTTCCTCGCCACTTCCCTGCACTTCCACAAACTGGGAGGCCTCCGTCATCACCACGTTGAAGTCCACCGAGGCCGCCTTGTCTTCAGGATAATTCAAATCTAACACCGGAACTCCCTCGTAGACCCCAGCCGATACTGCCGCCACCAGTTGCTTGATCGGAAACGCCTTCAACTTCCCTGCCGCCATGAGCTTGTTCAGCGCGATGGCCAGCGCGACGCAACCTCCGCTAATCGAAGCCGTGCGCGTGCCGCCGTCGGCTTGCAAGACGTCGCAATCAATCCATATCGTCCGCTGCCCGACTTTTTTCAAATCCACGCAAGCCCGCAACGCTCGACCAATCAACCGTTGGATCTCAGAAGACCGCCCATCAAGCTTGCCACGAGAAATATCCCGTGGCTTTCGCTCTAGGGTCGAGTAAGGCAGCATCGAATACTCTGCGGTCAGCCAGCCACCCTCGACGCGCTGCGTGCGCATCCATCGCGGGACATCCTCCTCGATGGTGGCTGAGCAAATCACCCTCGTATCACCAAAGGAAACGAGCACCGATCCGCTCGCGTATGGGGCCACGTTCGGGACGAAAGAAATGGGGCGGAGTTGGTCGTTCTGGCGGCCGTCTGGACGTGTCATGACCCGATTGAAAACGACCATTGCGTACCCCGCAAGCCTCATCGGTCCGAAGTGCTATTTCAAAATTCACCGGTGCGAATATGTTATGGAATCCGAGAGCCACGTTAACCGGTAGACATCCAAGGAATCCATTTGCGACGAAGAAACCGATTCTGTTAGCCGGGCGAAAACACGACGATGCCCGTCAGGGTTGCGGGGGAGGTACGTCCGAGGCGTGGCCAAGATCCACTTCGGCTTTTTTCGGGCGCAGGAGCGACAGGACGATCGAGGTGGCGAGCACACCAACGATGACGCCGAGCGAGACGAGCGTGTCGATCTTATACGCCGTGTGGCCGAGCAGCATTTTCACGCCGACAAAGGTCAGCACGACACCGAGGCCGATCTTCAGTAGGTGGAATTTGTCCAACACTCCAGCGAGGGCAAAATACAGCGACCGCAGACCGAGGATGGCGAAGACGTTAGACGTATAAACGATGAAGGGATCTTTCGTGACGGCGAAGATCGCCGGGATGGAGTCCACCGCAAATATCACGTCGGAGACTTCGATGAGCAGGAGCACGACGAAGAGTGGCGTCGCCATCCGGATGCCGTTTTCGCGGACGAAGAACTTGTCGCCGCGATAGTCGCTTGTGACCGGCATGAGCTTCTTGAACCAGCGCACCACCGGGTTGCGCTCGGGATGCAACTCCTCTTCCTGCTTCACGATCATCTTGATGCCGGTCATGATCAAGAACGCGCCGAAGACATAAATGATCCACTCAAACTTCGTGATGAGCACCGTCCCGGCGACGATCATGGCGGCTCGGAGGATGAGCGCACCGAGAATGCCCCAAAAGAGCACGCGGTGCTGATAGGACGGAGGCACGGCGAAGTAGGAGAACAGCATCGCAAAAACGAAGATGTTATCCACGCTCAGCGAGTATTCGATGACGTAGCCGGTGGTGAACTCCAGCGCCGTCCGCGCCCCGGCGAAATACCAGATGCCGATGTTGAAAAGCATGGCGAGGGCGACCCACGCGACCGTCCAGCCGCAGGCTTCGCGAAACGAAACGACATGCGCCTTCCGGTGGAAGACGCCGAGGTCGAGCGCGAGCATGCAGAGGACGAAAACGTTGAAGCCGATCCAGAGCCAGGGGTTGTAAGTCATTGAGTTGATGAAGGTGTTGTTGAGCGGTGAATGATGTGGGCAGGCGCGCTTCGCCAGCACGCTGCACGCGGGCGGTGAGTGCTAGGAATTTGCTTTTTCAATCCTGATGGATGATGTGCTGAAGAAATAGTCTGGCAAGGGTAAAAGGGGATTGGCCCAATTCAT
>VFJU01000351.1 GCA_009885905.1 Verrucomicrobiota bacterium | reverse complement strand
GCACAACAGAAATGGGAAGATACCTTAGAAGCCAACCTTGGCTCGTTTTATTTTCCGCATCACGTGAAAGATAAGTTGATAGGGTTAGAGACAGCATGGGATTATGTTGAGGATGTTGAGAATTTACCCAGGGTTTTGTTGATTGGAGATTCGATCTCACGGGGCTATACTCAAGCTGTCCGCAAGGCTCTTTTAGGAAAAGCTAACGTGCACCGTGCCCCTGCTAACTGCGGTCCGTCAGCCACTGGGATTAAGAAACTTTCCGTATGGCTTGAAGGCGGACCTTGGGATGTGATTCATTTTAACTTCGGCATCCATGATCGCTCGACGAGTGACAAACTTTACGCCTCAAACCTTGAACAAATTGTTTTAGAGTTAGAAAAAACGCGTTCAAAATTGATTTGGGCAAATACAACGCCCACCGTGAATGAGCAAAACTCAGAGCATTTCACGCCCGAACGTTGTGCTTCGCTCAATGCCATTGCCAGTGAAATTATGCAGCGTCACCAGATTCCCGTGGATGATCTTTGCACACTGGTTCAACCGCGTCTTGCTGAATTGCAGCAACCTGGCAACGTGCACTTTACCGATAAGGGCTACGATGTACTCGGCGCACAGGTGGCAGCAGAAATTCTCGTAATACTTGCTGCAGCACCGACTCAGCCGATACTAGTGAAATGAAAATCACGTTCCGATATTTCCAACGCATTATTTTAAATCAGTTTTTTAATTAACTTTGAACACACCATTATTATTTCAGGCAATGCTAAGCTTAATAACCCACTCGCTTGCTTCTATTTCTCGGGCAACTACGGTTTCAATCATTTTCACGGGCCTTTCCTCGTTTCTCGCTGCAAAACCTGTCGTGATATGGGCTTCAGATCCAGTTCGAGCCGGCGAGAGTGTGGTGGTCCGCGGCGATGATTTTGGTGATAAGGCTGTCGTTGAAATCCAAGTATCGAGTGCCGGCAAGCTCGGCGAATGGACTGAAGCGCCCGTGCTGCAACAAACGAATCGGACTCTGAAGTTTGCATTACCCGAGACGATTGGTGACGGCATCGTTTCTTTCCGCATCACTCACGCTGGTCAAACATCCAGCTCAAGTACGCTTAACGCTCCCAAAATTTGGTGGATGCAAGGTGATCAAACTGAAACCGCCACAGCGGGAGGCTGGTTGCGCTTGTTTGGTCTCAATCTATCAGTTCATTCGGGTGCAAAAATTTCTTTTGAATCCAGTGAAAATAAATTGGATCTGGACGTCAAATCAATCGATGAATTCTCGCTCGTTACCAACCTACCTGCAGATTTTAAAGCTGGCGAATACTCGGTGACTTTTCACAATGGTCTAACTCATTCTTCGGCTCAAAACAAAGTTGGCAAGTTTACCATCAAGGCGAAGCCTGAACCTATCACACGGGAATTCGATGTCACAGAGTTTGGCGCTATTCCCGCAGAGCCCGGATTTTTGCAGTACACCACGGCGATGATGGCGGAAGGACAAGTCGACAGCGCAGACGCGGTGCAAAAGGCTTTGGATGCGGCTGGCGAAGCAGGCGGTGGAATTATAACATTTCCGCGTGGTGTTTTTGTGATGTCACACGGCGTGACAATGCCAGTGAATGTGACCTTGCGCGGTGCGGGTAAGGCTCTGACGGTGCTGTCTTACGTCGATGACATGCTTCCGCGGGCGCTGAAACCTAACAAACTTTATTGGGGTGCTCAGCAATATGAGCCAATCAAAGAGCCTGAGACTCCACCGCATCCTTTCCTAATTCGTGGCGTAGGACATTTCACGGTCGAGGATATGGCGATTTACGCCATCAACCACCAAGCTGGAATCTTATCAGAACTGCCAATGTTTTCACCAGATGCTGGTCACGTCACAGTGAGGCGTGTGGTGATGCGCTTGGATCGATTCATCAACAATGAAAAGTCCGACCGTCACTACACCAACGCGGACGAAGTTTTTCTCAAGCGTTTGAAGGATAAGCGTCGGATGGGTGCGATCGATCTTGGTGGACCTAACAATCAAATCACTGACTGCAATATTTATTCTTCAACGCAAGTCCTCATGCTTAATGGATCATCTGGCTATATTGCTCGCAATAAATTTTCTGCCACCCCACACCACTGGACTATATTTGGTCGACGGACTGAAAAAGTGATTTTCGAGAATAACGATTGTGCAGATGGCGGGGTAAGCTTGAACAGCGTGCACGACATGGTCACGAATGATGGCAAAACGCGAATACAAAGTATGTATTCGAGAGAAATTTACATCGCTCGGAACACGATGAAAGACAGTTACCGTGGCGACCGTGATGGGGGATTCAACTCTGATTTTCACGCGCCAGTCGGTATCTATACGGGTTATGTGAAAAATTGCGACGGCAAAAAGATCGAACTAACAAAAGAAACTGATGATCCAAATTACGCAACAAAATGGATCGGAGCCGTAGTCGTCGTGCTTGATGGCAAAGGAGCTGGACAGTATCGCTCGCTTGCTGGGGGGACGGGTAAAAATATTTTGATTGATCGCGCGTGGGACGTGCCACTGGATTCGACTTCTTTCATATCAATCTGCAAGGCGCTGGATCATGTGATCGCAGTGGAAAATGAGGCGTACGATGCTGGTAACACGGTGTTGTTCTGGTGCGGTGGCATTGAGGTGATCGCCGCGCGTAACAGATCGATCAGAGCGGGCGCCATTCAACAAACCACACTTTCGTATCAAGGTCAGGTCCTTCCCGGCCTTCGTGCGCAGTTTTTAGACAATGAGATTTTGGAAGGCGTAACGTGGGGGGCTTCATTCATTTTCCCCCGTGGATCATTTATCGGGTCTATCACCTACCCGCCGATCTATCACGATCGGAAATTGCAGGAGGAGGCCGGCAAGCCCGTTACAGCTCCTGATTACCATGGACCGATGGCACTTGATCAAATTTTTCGCCGTAACCGAATTGAAAACAATGGTCGCTTCATGGTCGGCGGAAATGTGCAAAATGTTCTCTTTGAAGCTGGGTCGGTGAAGGACTCTGATGTTGGGGTTGAAGTAACCACCAATGGCGGGCGCTGGGCGGACTACCTAGATGGAGGCCCCACTGATATTTTAGCGCGCAACAATCAATTCATGAATGTAAGTCAACCCTACTTTGGGAATCGCCTTAAAGAGACTAAAATCATCCCAAATCTAGACGTGTTGAATACTGCTATCGTGCCAGTGGTAAATCAACGTCAGGGATGGATGGAACGCAACGAGGCGATTAACCAGAAAGTGAAAAATGACAAAGTGGATTTAATTTATATAGGAGATTCAATCGTTCAGAACTTTGAGAGCCAAGGAAAAGATGTGTGGGATTACTACTATAGACCTCGTAATGGCTTAAATATGGGCATCAGCGGCGATCGCACCCAGCATGTTCTTTGGCGCCTCGATCATGGAAATATTGATGGTATTTCCCCCAAATTGGCGGTGGTGATGATCGGCCAAAATAATGGAGGTCACAACACCAGCAACGAAATCACTGAGGGGGTAACAGCGGTGGTGCAGAAGCTGCGGGTGAAGTTGCCTAATACGAAAATATTACTGCTAGGCATCTTTCAGAGGCGGGAAAAACCAACTCCTGAACGAGAGGTTTTTAGCTTAGCTAACAAAAATCTCTCAATGCTTGCCGATAATAATCATATTTTCTACATGGACATCAACGAGCTATTTCTGAGAAGCGATGGAAGCATTTCAAGTGATTTAATGCCAGACTTTGAGCATCCAAGTTCACTAGGACATCGGATTTGGGCTGAGAGGATTGAAGCAAAAGTTGCTGAACTGATGGGTGAAAATCCGCTTCCTGCGATGAAATAGTTTTCCAGGTGACTAGCGCGAAGGAGATTTCTCGACCTGGTGCAATAACTTACCAGTGTCGTCATGAAACCCAATGATAAGCTGACCATTAGGGTTTATAGTTGTGTGAACAAATCCCCCAGTGGGCTCAGTGTAGATGTAGGGTTGCTTGATCAGACTTTTTGGATCGGTGGAGGTTTTACCTCCGGGTCTTTCACCTGAGATGGCATTTTCATCGTTAAGCGCGCCGACTGAAAACTCCTCGAAGCCAAGCGGATGAATGCTGTGGTATTGCCAGTGACGATCGCCACAAAATATAATTACGTTGGTGATTTTATGATCGATGAGCCAGTGAAAGAATGTTGCCGCTTCAAACTGGAAGCCGCCAGGATCGGCATGGTTGTCGGTTTTGTTAGTCCTATCAGGCCCGACCATCGGTGTGGGCGTAATGATGATTTTCCAAGTTGAGTCACTTTCTTTGAGCGTGGTCTCAAGCCATCGTTTTTGTTCGGTGCCCCATATGGATTTTTCTGGTCCGTCCGGCATCCGATTGTTGGAGCGGTAATCGCGCCCTTCGATGAACCAGAGTTGTAGATTCTTGTGAACTCGTTGCGTTCGATATGTGGGGGTGCTCTGGTTGTTTGCGTCACAGACGGGTAGTTGTTCACGGAAAATTTGAATTCCAGTGACGGAAGCGGGTAATTTTTTATCGGTTAGGTCGGCATCGTCGAAGCGGAAGTCGTGATCGTCTTTTT
>VFJU01000400.1 GCA_009885905.1 Verrucomicrobiota bacterium | reverse complement strand
AGCTGGCACGCGAAGGCGTCCGCTTCCGCTCGTTTTACAACAACAGCCGATGCAGTCCCACGCGTGCCACACTGATAACCGGGCGCGACAGCGGAAGGGTCGGCTTCGCTGCTGGAACGCTCGGGGGCTGGAACCGTGAAATGGAAGAGCCGTCCTACCGCGCTCGGCTTCCCTACCAGATCCCCACTTTACCCGAGCTGCTCAAGCCAGCCGGCTATCGCACGCTGATGGTGGGGAAATGGCATTTGGGCGGCAGCCTCCTTAAAACCGGACATGACTATCCGGCCGAGTGGAAACGCAGCCACCCCGGCTGGGAGCTAAGCCAAGCGCAAATCGACGACGATTTTGACGCCTTGCCCAAACAACGCGGCTTCGACGAGTTCTTCGGGTTGATCGGTGGCGAAGCCCATCAGTTTCTCGTGCCCGCCGCCGACGCACCCGACGCCTCGAAAGGAACGACCCTGACCGATAACGAGTATTTGGAGGGGAATGAGCCGGCCAAGCTGGAAGCCACCCGCAGCTATGCGATGCGCTGCTACTCCGCCCGTCCCGGCGGCTATCCTTTCAATCCCTCGGACGGGAAAACCGGCCCGGCCTGGTATGCGACGGACGGCACCACCGATCGCGCCCTCGACATGATCCAGCGCGCCCATGCCGACGCCCAACCCTTTTTTCTCTATCTGTCCTATCAGTCACCCCACGCCCCGTTGCAGGCTCCGCAGGAGTTGGTGGACAAATACAAGAGCCGCTACCAAGACCTCGGACGAGTTGAAACGGCGCGCGTGGAGGGCTTGACTCGGGAAAAAATCCTGGCCGCGGGGATCACCTATGTAAAAACCTTTTCAGGTGCCCGCAAGACACCGCCCAAACAACTGGAAAAACTCCAGGAAATCCTACCGATCCACGCAGCCATGATGGAAAACCTGGACAGCAACGTCGGCCGCGTGGTGGCGCGCTTGCAGGAATTGGGACAACTCGACAACACCCTGATCATCTATCTTTCCGACAATGGTGCCGCGTCGGAGGTCGGTGACCTGATGAACAAGCCTTATCGTGGGTCCAAGGCCTTGCTCTGGGAAGGAGGCCCGAAGACCGCTTTCATCGCCCGCTGGCCCGGCCAGATCCAAGCGGGATCGATCAGCGACACTGTCGGGTGGGTCGGCGATCTGCTGCCCACTTGCCTTGCGGTTGCGGGCGTTACATATCCGTCCGAGTTCCGAGGGGTCAAAACTTCTCCTCCCGAGGGCCGCAATCTGCTGCCCGCCTTGCGTGGATCGCCGCTGGCTCCGCCAGAGTTCATTTTCACCAATGACAAAGGCCAGCAGGGAGTGATCCACCAAGGGCGGTGGAAACTGCTGATCAACCCCGGTTGGTATCAGATCACCAGCCAAAAACCCGGAGTGAGCTATGAATTGTATGACCTGGCAACCGACCTGGCGGAAACCAAGGATCT
>VFJU01000203.1 GCA_009885905.1 Verrucomicrobiota bacterium | reverse complement strand
GGGTTTCCGAAGGTGCATCAGGAGGCGACACGGGAACCGTTGCAGTTCTGGGGCTTTCCCATACGATCGAAGCTGGACCGCTATCGATATCATTCCCAGTTAACTTCGCGGCCAACCTCACCGATGATTATAACCGTTACAACGTCAACGGAGGAAGTTCAGCTGGCTATGCTTACACATCTGCTGGTACTCAGCTTTCCTACCCGCTCGCCTTTTTGGGCGATACTTACGGTAAATGGAATCTCAATGCTGGCATTGTTCAGTATTGGACAAGTGGCGCGGTGATCCCGGTCAATCCGATCAATAACTTCCTCACCTACAACTTCGGCTTAAGCGCCGCCTTCTAATTGTTATCTGGTTCTCTGCATTAAGTGGTTTAAGCGGGAGAGTCCTATTGATCATTCGGTATCATTGCTCTCCCGCTTTATTTTCTTCCGGCGGATTCAAGCGGCCACAACGCCACCTCCGATTGCGCTGGCCGCTTGGATCCGCTGTTGCTTTTGATGATCAAGTCGCGCTCTTTTAGCAGGGCATGACTTTGTGCATAAGAATCAAATCTTATTGTGACTGCTTGCGTAGGTTTTCCCATTCAATCGCCCTGCAGAACCTCGATCCCTTGGGCTCTAAGATTTTCAATGAACTCTTTGTCCGCGGCACGGTCAGTGATCAGGCAGGTGATGTCCGCCACCTCGGAGAAGAAAAAGGCGGCCTTCTGACCTAGTTTTGAATGGTCTGCTAGTAAGACCACATTTTCCGCATTCGCAATTACCCGCTCCTTGAATGCAGCTTGAAGAGAATTACTTTCACTGACGCCACGCTCTAAATGAATGCCGTTTCCAGAGAAAAACATACGGTGAATGTTGTAACGTTGCAGTGACTGTTCGGCTGACAGTCCGATGAATGATCGCGACTTCGAATCGAAAATACCCCCCGTACAGATCAGATCAAAATTCGGACGATCTGATAATGCATTAAAAACTCCTAACGCGTTTGTGAGAATGGTCAGTGGTAGGTCTGGTAGAAATTCTGTCAGCGTTAGAACGGTAGAACTCGCATCAAGAAAAATAGTTTCATTCGCCTGTATTCGGCTTGCGGCCAAGCGGGCGATCGACCGCTTTTCCTCGCGTCTCACGGTTTGACGTTCAGTGAAGGGCAATTCCTCGCGGATCCGTTGAGGGCGAGTCGCACCGCCGTGAGTCCGGACTAATTCGCCACGTTTTTCGAGCAGTTCGAAATCCTTGCGCACCGTTTCATCGGTTACCCCGAGCTCGTAGGCAGTCTCGATGGTACGCACAGAACCAACTCGTTTGAGGAGTTCCAGTATTCGGATTTGTCGGTCGATCGCGAGCACGAGTGATCTTATATTAGAATTTAATAATCAATTGCTTAAGGACGATCAATTCGACTTATCGACACCATTTCCTGATGGATTAAAAGCCCCCGTTGCCATTGTCTCGTTTTGCATTTTGGTGCGCATTTGCGTGGAACAGACTTAACGCTGAGAGACCACTGGGAGGCCTCTAAGTAGATTGCTATAGTCTAGCAGGATTTGCTGCGCTTCTTGTAGGATAATATCTTCGGAAGGCATTGAACCTGCTTCGGCTTCGGTATCTTCATCGTTGTCGTCGTCATCATCAAGATCGTTAGAAATAGCCGTAGGAATCTTTGGCTTCACCAAATCGTTTAGTCCCGGCTTGGATACGTTTTGCAGAGTGACTTCGTAGGCAGTTGGCTTGGAGGTGTTTCGGGCAAGGCGTTGTTTCTTTACTGTCTCTGCGTGTTCTTTGAGTTCCGTTTTCTCTTTCTGGCGTAGCGCTTCGTTTAGGGAAACAGACTTGTCGGCACGCATTTTTCTGAATCGTTCCATTTCTGTTTTCAATTCGGCGAAGTCTGGAGCTTTATTGACACGTTGAATCGACCGACTTCTGAGAGTTTCGAGTGTGGGATTCACGAGATTAGAATCCGTGTACCTAACTGAATCAATCGTGTCCCAAGGCAATGGATTACCAAGATCTGACTCACCAATTTCCGGCAGATCAGTGAGTGATGGGATGACGATGTCCGCCTTGACTCCCTCAAGCTGGGTGGACTTACCACTGGGCCGATAGAATTTGCTGATGGTGACCTTCAAAGCGCCCGGGTCTGAGGCTGGGACGACCCCTTCGGCTTTAATGATTCTATCCAGCGGAATGATAGTCTGTACCGTGCCTTTTCCGAAAGTGGAGGTGTCGCCCACAACCACGGCTCTGCCGTAATCCTGAAGAGCACCCGCAACAATCTCTGACGCCGAAGCGCTGAAGCGACTGGTGAGTACCACAAGAGGTCCATCATAAGCGACGTTTTTGTCATGATCTCTGCCAATTTCCAAGCGTCCCTCAAGATTACGCGTCTGCACGACTGGTCCAGTTGTGATGAATAGACCTGTTAGGTCGATGGCTTCTTGTAATGAGCCACCGCCATTACGCCTGAGATCAAGGACGATTCCTGTGACATTCTCTTGTTTAAGTTTAGCAATAAGGAGCGCGACATCGGCGGTGGCAGACGTAGGCGCACTCTTGGCATTACCCTCGCCCGCGTAAAATCCTGGTAGATCAATCACGCCAATTCTTTGAGTTTTATCTCCCACCGGGAGGTCGATGACCTGGGCTTTCGCTTGTTGGTCTTCTAGTTTGATTTCATCGCGTACGATGGTGATTGTTTTGCGCACGCTGTCATCAGATGCATTTGCTGGGATGATATTTAAATAAACCGTTGTGCCTTTTTTACCACGGATCAACTCAACCGCTTGCGAAAGGGGCATGTCAACAAGGTCGGTAAACTCTGTGTTAGCTTTTTGTGCAACGCCGACGATGCGGTCACCGTTTTTGATCAAGCCACTGCGAGAGGCTGGACTACCGGGAAGTAGTTCCATGATCTTGCAGTATCCGTCCTGCGATTGCAGGGTTGCACCGATACCGACGAGCGACAGGTTCATCGCGATTTCAAATGATTTTAATTGCTCGGGTCCCATGTAGTCCGAGTGTGGATCGTAAACTTGAGCGAGTGCCTCAAGATATAATTCTAACACAGCTTTTCTATCCAGCTTACGCATGGTGTCAGCGATTCGCGCAGGACGGCGGCTTAGGATTTTGACAATTTCTTCTGGTTTTTTTCCTGCGAGCTTCTCCTGCAAGTATTCGTAGCGTAGGTATTGTTTCCAGAGCGTTTTCGCTGCAGCAGCATCTTTGGGAAACTCAGCTTTTTTTCGGTCGTAGGAGAATTTTTCATCTGAAGTGAATTCAAATTTCTCGTTGGCTAACATTTTTGTAATATAAGCCACCCGCTGATCGAGGCGTTCAAGGTAACGTTTGAAAACGATGTGCGCGAGGGTCGAGTCGCCCTCATCGCGGATGTCTTTGGCAAGATCTATTAGATGACTGGAAAATTCTTCGATATCACTCTGAAGGAAAACCATGTGACCGCTGTCGAGGGTGTCTATGTAACGGTCGAGAAATTTGATAGCCAGTGTGTCATCAAGTTTCAAGTGGGCGATTTGCGAGTCTTCTAAAATCCGAGAGGTGAGGGTTGTTATCACCGCATCGGTCGCATTCGCATCGAGTGGATCAGCATCCCGGAAGCCAAATGCGAGAACAGAAGCAACGAGTCCGGCACTGATGGAAAAAATGGGAACGATAGTGGTTTTCAATGGATTCATATGGATAAAATCAAAAAATCGAGGCGGGTGATATTTTACTGGGTTGAGCAGGAAGGCCTTGAGCGGCGAAGTGGTTACGAATAAATACCGATGCAAATGAGCCCAGCAGTCTGGAATTTTTTAATTATTCTTAACATCTGTTGGGAAATTCATTTTTCCAGCGATTTAATGCTTGGCGGATGTCGGCAGCTTCACGTGTGGGACTCAGTTCCCAGATCAGTGGGCAATCCGAGGGAAAAAATTCTAGTAATGCTGCGAAGTCCAAAGAGCCACTGAATGGTATGCGGTGATCTCTCGCTGGCCATTGGACATCATGCACATGCCCACCGATGAGGTGGGAGGAAATAGATTCAAGCCACTCGGAGTGATCTAACAGAGAAAGATTGTGCTTGAGCTGGACATGGCCGAAATCGTGCCAATAGCCAACCCATGGGTTGTCGGCAAAATGAGCTTGTAAGGCGAGCATCTCGCGCTCGGTTGGAACGTCCTCGAAGCGAGAACGGGATTCGATGGCAAGTTTGATTCCTAACTCAGCGGCCCGCTCGGTAATTTTTGTTAGAGATTCGATCGCTCGGTGGAGATAGAGCGGCCCGACTTTTTCACGAGCTTTGACAAATGCTATTTTATTTTTGATGAAATTTGTATCGTGTTGGCAACCGTGGGCGACGGACATCGTCAGGGGCTTAGTCCATTTGTTAGGATTCATCGGTACGGATCCCATGTGCAATACGAGATATGTAGCATTGAACTCGGCCGCGATGTCCAAGGTGCGCAGAGTCATGTCTAAGGCACGCTGCCGGTCAAAGGCACGATGAGATGTAAATTCATAAGCATCTGGCGCATCGATCATCACCTCGACGGGGGACGGAAAATAATTATGAACTCCGGCACAGGTAAAAATGCCCCGCTCGTAGGCTTTTTTGATTCCCGGGAGCTTGGTGATGGTCATCCCGTGGGATAGCTCAATGTTAGAAAACCCGAGATCGACGATTTCTTCGATCATAGTCTCCCCGTCGATGTGGCGACTGTTATTCCAGCATGAAGAGAAGGCGAGCATTTAGGCGGATGACTGAATCCACCGTGACATAATCTCCAGCAAGCGCCAGTCTTCAGTTTCAGCGAACAGCGCGAACTCCCATGAGGCGCAAGTTTACAACTGATGAAAAATGCTCTCCCTTGGATTTTTTTGATAGGGAGAGCAATGTTGCAGGTAAATTCGTCTGAAAGTCTTAACACACCATCTCCACCTCAAAGAAGTGGAGATGGTGTGTTAAGATGCAATTTCAGATG
>VFJU01000491.1 GCA_009885905.1 Verrucomicrobiota bacterium | reverse complement strand
TTGACGACACGACCAGCGGTTACGTCGAGACAAGGAATAATTCGTTTTGCGAGCATGTTCGTAGAGTTGGAGTTGCGGCTGTAACAATCAAAACAAAAAGCCTAAGTAAGAAAAAAGAGCCTGTGGAATTGAGAAATTGACACCTGGTAATGTCACGAAACAGTGAACCACAGCTGGCACGGGAGAGGGAATTCATACTTACCCTACGAGCGTAGAGAATGCCCGCGTGAAATTCTGCTGCTGAGGTCTAAAATCTCAGTACGCGCATTCAGGTCTTCTAACAAATTGTTTGGCCAATGCGTTATGGGAGTGTATGCACCGTAAACCAATCCTAAAATCATCCCGCGCGCGGCGCAGTCTCCGCCTGCCATGGCATTCTCAATCAACGCGGTGGTTGGATCTTGCGAATGTCGAAGGAGTAGATGACAGATGCAGGGAAATGCATCCGCCGTGTGACATGTTAGACCATGGCGATTGATTTCAACTGCGTCTGATTCTGATGAAGCCGCTGACTCGATTGCATTATCAAGCCATTCGTCTAACAATTGATCCCACTCATGGAGTCTCATCGTTTGTTCTAGGGCGATAGACATTTTTTTGCCTCGTTGTAAGGCTAAAGCGGTGCGGGTGAAGAATTCTGCGGCCTCAATGACGACAGGGTCTCCATGAGTGAACGCGGTTTGTGCACGAGCAGCAGCAACTAATGCTTCATCATTTTCCCAGTCGAGAAGAAATAATGGACTGATCCTTGCGGCCCCTGCGATGTCCTGTGACATGGAAAACGCCGCTGTAGGCGTCACTCCAGCTTTGAGATTAGCAAGTGTCGCTTTTGTTGCACCATCGCGGTAGGAATGATTGGCAGGATTTTCCCAGAACTCTTGCCACATATTGGCAAAATGACTTAGTTCAAAACAATTTTTGTCTGTGATTGAGCGAAGCAAAACAAGTGTCTGATCACCGTAGTGTGTAAGATCTCCCGCGCATTTACCCACGTGATAGGTGGTGATAGGCGGATGATAACCGGTTAGATGACGCAATTTTTCTCGAATAACTGTGTGATCGTAGACCCAGTGTGAGCCTAGTGAAAGAGCGTCACCGATAAATGAGCCAAGCACGATATTTTCGGGATTAATCATGTTCACTACGCTACAAACTGGTGATCAAAAATGCAATGTTTGTTATCCATCGTGGAAGTTATTTCTGACCGAGGTAATTAAATTGAAATAACAATAAATTCTAGCAGCGAACGGGTCGGAGGTAAAGCCATCTTTATCGTCCACACAAAAAATTCGACATCATACATTTGAAGCGCGTTAAGGTTAACTTTTTTGACTATTACTGTTTTTTTTGGCTCGTTCTTGGGAGACGCGTTTGTTCAGAGGTGTAGATTTTTTTGTTTCAAGCTCTCGTGTGCGCTTTCGCCAATCTTGCTTTGGCGCTTTCTCGCCGAGTGCGGAAGTTGTTGCTGCAGCCTGATAGTTGAAGCCTCTTAATCGTTTGCGCTCAATACGCTGGCTGATAGAAAACTCAAGTATTCCTAGTAGATTGAGATCCTGTTTGGGGACAAAACTTATTGCCTCTCCTTGCGCCTCAGCACGTCCGGTGCGCCCGATGCGGTGAACGTAGTCCTCTGGATTGACGGGGAAGTCGAAGTTGATGACTTGAGACACGCCATCGATGTCAATTCCACGCGCAACGATGTCAGTGGCGACGAGTACTTGGACTTTTCCGTCTTTAAAATCCTGCAGCGCTTGCAGTCGTTGCTCTTGTGATCTGCTGGAGTGCAATCTTGCTACTTTAATTCCGGCGAGCTTGAGGAAGTTTGTAAGTAAGTTTGCGCCATCTTTCATTCGGACGAAGACGAGGACTCTAGTAAATTTAGGCTGCCGAATAAGTTCTAATAAAAGAGCGTTTTTCAAGTGCGCCGAAACTTCGTACACACATTGCTTCACAGTGTCTGCTGGGTTGGAGCGCTTGCCGATCTGAACCATTTTTGGTTGATAAAGAAACCGTCGCGCTAGCGATTCGACCTCTTTAGAAAGGGTAGCAGAAAACATGAGGGTCTGTCTGCGCTTCGGTAAGTGACTGATAATTTTCTCAATGTCTGGCAGAAATCCCATGTGAAGCATTCGGTCTGCTTCATCGAGAACTAACATTTTTAGAATTCTGAAATCTAGCTTCTGCCGGCCGAGGAGGTCAATCAAGCGTCCTGGCGTGGCAACGACGATGTGGACGCCCTTCCGCAATGCTTTGATCTGAGCCTCTTCCTCGACTCCGCCGTAGATGGCGGCAACGCGGATCGGCAGGCTCTGTCCGTAATTGCGGATATTTTCCATAATTTGGACAGCGAGTTCGCGGGTGGGGGCGAGAATGAGTGCTCTGATATCGCGCTCGCCGCTCGACTGGCTTAGGTGGTGCAGTAGTGGCAGCACAAAGGCAGCGGTTTTGCCGGTGCCAGTTTGAGCAATCGCGATGACGTCGTACCCGAGCATCACCTTGGGGATCGCAGCGGTCTGCACCGGTGTTGGTCGGGTGTATCCTGATTTTTGAACCGCACGAAGAAGCGCGACATCAAGTCCAAATTTACTAAACGGCATGTGTGAATTGTAGACTGCCACGGGCGATGGTGGCACGACTTTAAATTTCAAAGTCACACATCTTCCGTGGGTATCTCATTCACCTCAGCGGTCAAATTGCGCAGGCTATCCAAGTAGGCGTTCTTTGGTTGGAGTTTTACGGGTCGCGGCTCTTCCTCGAGCATCTTGGTGACGCGTCCCTTGCTCTCACGGACCAATTCTTCGATGAGGTCGGCCTCGGGCAGGTTTTTCCAATAGCGCTTGGGCATCTCAGTTTGCATCGCTTTCACCTTGAGTCTGGCCGGATTGAAGATGCTTCGGTAATAGACGAGCCACGCTGCTTCGAGTGCGTCAGGGCACTCGACTGGGTTATTAGAAATTCCATGACTGAAGACGAGGTTTGTGCCATCCCAATGGGCACAACCTTTTGGCGTAAAGATGCTCCAATCCATGTTTGCGAAGCGTTTTTTAAAAAATGGCGTAGCCTTCTCAATGATGAAATGGTCTGGCTCAAACCATGCTGCATAGCGTTCTCGACCCGTTTCAACAGGTGTATCTATCAACTTAAATCGCACGAACGCGTGCATTTTGTGGACTTCACGGCAGACATTTTTCTCCCATGACCGAGCCTTCGCCACATCTTCGTCGCAGGCGATTGAAAGCAAGTTTCGTTCTCCATCACAGACGATCCGCCACAGAATTCTATACATCAAAGCCCAGCGCGAAGTATCGCAATGACACGAGACGTTTTCCGCCAATTTAACAAATGCACTTGGGACTTTTACCCGATAAATTGGCACTTTTTTGTTTTGAGATTCTTCTGAAAAAAGTCCGATTTCGTTCAACCACATGACCTCGCTGGGTGGAATATTTTCCTCTAATAAAATACGAGCAACCTTACGCCATGAATTATAATTTATTCCTGGGTCAACGCATTTCATGATTACTAAAAAGTTCGAGTTGAGTGGGTTTAGGTAAATAGCGTGCTCTTAAAGCATCAGAGTCTAACAAGTAAGCGCTCGGGTTGTGATCTGCTGTTTTTAAAAATGGCAGCACCTTCGGTAAAGAAACTTTGAGGCGGACGAGATCCGCCTGACTGATACGAGTGAAACGGCGAATTTTCAATATGCGTTCGACATTCCTCACCCCTAGTCCGGGAACTCGGACCAATGTCTCGCGCGTTGCCGTCTGAATGTCTACCGGGAAATCCTGTCTGTTTCTCAGGGCCCATGCGAGTTTAGGATCTAACTCTAAGTCGAGATTTGGTGCCTCAGGTGATAGAATTTCTGTAGTCTTGAAACCGTAAAAACGCATCAACCAATCTGCCTGATAGAGTCGGTGCTCGCGAATAAGCGGAGGGGCTTTTAGCGGCAAAAGGACGGATGGTTCTGGAATCGGGCTGAATGCAGAGTAATACACCCGCTTCATTTTGTAAGTACCGTAAAGTTCATCAGACCTAGCAAGAAAATCCGCGTCTGTTGACGCATCGGCTCCTACAATCACTTGGGTGCTTTGACCCGTGGCATGACGCACTTTTTTGTCACCGCCTTTTCGACGCTCGCCAGCTTCATCAAGTTTGTTGCGGATCCGCCCCATTGCTAACTGAGTGCGAACAATGTTTTTTTCCGGAGCGAGACGGTCTAGTGAAACTTGAGTCGGCAACTCGAGATTGATGCTGATCCGGTCAGCATAACGGGCGGCAATTTCAATGAGCTCTGGCGATGCCTCTGGAATAGTTTTTAAGTGGATGTAACCACGGAAATCATGCACCTCGCGCAGCGTTCGAGCTACGGCGATGACTTGCTCCATAGTATAATCGGCATTTCGGATGATACCGGAGCTTAAGAACAACCCCTCGACATAATTGCGTTTATAAAAATCGAGTGTCAGACTAACAACTTCATCAGCATTGAATGCCGCGCGTCTTATGTTGCTAGAACGTCGGTTGATGCAGTAGTGACAATCGTAAATACACACATTGGTTAGAAGGACCTTGAGCAGGGAAATGCAGCGACCGTCCGGCGCATAACTGTGGCAAATGCC
>VFJU01000073.1 GCA_009885905.1 Verrucomicrobiota bacterium | reverse complement strand
TGCCGGTGTCCACGCGAACGAAAGATACGATATTCGCCAGATGAGCCGGAACGTCCTCGCGCAGATGTTTGCCAAGCGCCTGCACCATTTCTTCAAAGTAGATTTTAAATTCAGGATCCAGATAGTACCCGTAGGTGTAGGTGGGGCAAACGATTTGCGGAACGCCTGCGGCGAAAATCCAAGGCGGCATGGTCGTCGAGGAGACGGGCTGGATCTTGACGAAAAATCTCTGGTTTTGATCGAAGGCCAACTGCAACAGGCTATCCAGCGCTGCCCAGTCAAAGGTGTTCCGGGCCGGATTGATTGCCGTCCACTCCGCCGCATATTCCTGCCCCCGGACGTAGGGGTATTGGCTAACAGCATGCCCGCCTTCCCGGTCCCAAACGCCATAGGCTTCTTGAGGCAGCCCGAGATCCGCATGGGACGGCACCGAGCCGCCGATGAGAGCTGCGGCGGCGAGGATCAGGCGGAATAAACCGCAGCGGCGATGCGGGATTCCGGCGGATCCTTTGTGGCAGGGCATGGTGATGATTGGATTTGGGTTTAGCGGGATGGATTTTACTAAAGTTTAGATATAACCTTAACTTACACACCACTGTCGCACAAGCGGATGGACAAAATAGTTCGAAATTCTCAACCATTCGCCACTGGGCGTCTCCGAGATAGAGGGTTTCATTTCAGATCGCTTGCCATCAGGCGGGTTAGTTCGTCAAACTTGAGATTTCCAGTGTAGGGCAGCACTTTGGAATGGCGTCCGGCGAGGGATAGACGGCCGTCCTTTTGGAAGTGACCGAGGGCGTATTGCTTTGGTTTATCGCTCCAGTTGAAGACGCCCAGATAGATTTTGTCTCCGGCGCGTGAGAGCACCCATTCGAATCCGTCGGACTTGACCGTGGCGCGCTGCCAGAAATCCAGTGGCACGGTTTCATCCATGGAGGGGAAATCAAGCACCTCCCTCACCAGTGCCTGGCGTTCGGGACGAAGCGTCATCAGGTTGTCGCTGTTCAGGCGGCAGGTGCCGAAAAGCTTGTTGAAGTCCGCCCAGGTTTGCGCCTCGTTCATCGTCATACTGCCGCCGTGTTTGACGTCTTCTTGGGAGACCGTGTCATCCTCGTCGGCGGCCTCGCGGTAGACGAGGTAGTCGGCATCGCCATTGAAGACCTTGCCGCAGAGATAGTAGTTGCTGAGGTTCGCGAGGCAGCGCTCGGGAAATGCCTGGTAGCGAGGGGATATGTCGCCGCCGGTGCGCATCCCGTCAACGAAGCCGATGCACGGACCAAACACCGCCGAACAGCCGAGGAAATAGTTGTCCTTACCGATCGCGTCTCGGATCGCTTGCATCCCGAGGCGGAAGCGTTCGACACCGGTGATCGTGGGATCAAAGGCCTTGATGCTTTTGACATCCTCGCTCTTTTTCAGGATGTCGTTCTCGAGTCCGTAGCGCATGAAGTCCACCTTGAAGTAGGTGACACCCCAGTCCTCCTTCATGGTGCGGATGCACTCGGCGATGTGAGCCCGCGCGCCGGGGTGCGAGTAGTCGAAGAAGGTGTAGTTCATGACCCGCTCGGCTTTCGGATTCGTTTCGACGATCATCTTCCCATCCTGATCGTGCAGGAAATACTCAGGGTGCTTCTTGCAGACTTCCGCTGCGGCATCGCCACGGAAGCCGTCGAAGTGCAGGCCGGGCGTCTTGCCCTCTGCCACGATGCGCGAGACGATGGCCTTGATGCCGCCGGGAAGCAGGTCCGGGCGGATGGTAGTATAGTCACCGCGCTCGGTCCACCAGCCACCGTCGATCTGGATCATGTTAGCTTTGGGGGCGAGCTTGTTGAGCGCATCCATGTTGCCATAGATGTCCTTGGCGGTGAAAACCCGGCCGTAGTAGTCCCACGTCGCCCATCCGTTGAACTCGACGTCCTTGAGCTTGGTGACGCCATTCTCCGCCGCGATGGCGGTGCCGAAGTGATCGAGCACGTCGAGCCAGTTGTTGCCCCGCTTGAGGACGATCTGTTCGTATTGAATGGTATCCCCCGGCTTGAGCTGTTTGCCCTCGCCATTGGACCAGATCATCAGCGCCTTTTCTTGTAGGGTGAAGTTCGGCAGGAAAATGCGCCATGACAGCGAACCGGCGAACAAGTACTCGTCGTTATTCAAGCGCACCAACTCATACATGTGACTGGAGCTTTGCTTGGTTTGACTGCCGACATTCTGCCGGAGCAAGGGCGTGCGGCCCATGCAGCTTCCACCATAGACCATCTGCATCTTGTCGGACAAGGATACCTCTAGCGGAATCGTGATGTTGATCTTTTTAATCGTTAGAGGTTGGGTCCCCTTGTTCGAAAGCTGGATGGATAGACGCTGGAATCCATCCGCCTGATCGGTGAGCTTTTGTTCCGAGGTGACGGGGTGATCGGCCTTCACCTCGACCTTGATGCCAGACCATGCAGGTGGAGCTTCTGCGGCGGCAATGGCGGGTAGTAGACACAGCACTGAGGCTGACAACGCGTTGGTTATTAGATGATTCATAAATTTTAGATGACGGTGAAATTGCGGAAATACGGAAGGATTATTCTTGGATCAGGCCGGCGAGGATGCAGACCTTGAGGAAGGCGGCGGCGGACCAGAGCTGGTGGCCGGAGCCGTCGATCTTGCCGGACGGGAGATTGATTTTTTCGTGAAACGAGCCGAGCGCGGTTCCCCAGTCCTCGTCGTTAGTTTTCCGTTTCTTCGGGGTATCTTCGAAGGCGGTGCCAAGCGAGCGGGCGAGGATGGCGGCGTTGTAGTCCGAGTAGTCCTCGCCATACGCGAGGCTCTTGCCCCAGAAGTAAAACGACACGGTGAACGGCCAGACTGCCTGATTGTGCGGCCCCTTGTTGCCGGGAATGAAGGGCGAAAAGAGCGGAACCCCGAGGTCGGACTCCGGGTAGCCCGCGTAGGCGGCCTTGGCGGCATCGCCATCAACCAACCCGAGAATCACGGCGAAGGCGATGCCGAGAATGTCGCGGTTGGGCATGATCACGCCGTGGCGGTCCTTGTAATAGGCCAGCGTCCCATCGGCGTTGGTGAACTCTTTGACGATCGCTTTCTTTAGCGCGGCGGCCCGTGAAAGCCACTGCTGTTTTTCCGATTCCGGGAGACCGATCTTGGTGGAGGCATCCGCCATGGACAGCATCGCCTTGTAGTAAAGGCAGTTGGTGGTGAGGGATTTGAGTAGCACGCAGTCGGCGATGGTCATGCCTTTCGGATAGGCCGAGTTCGTGATGTCGTGAAACAGCGGCTGGCCGCGGTAGAGGCCATCCGAGGCATCAAACCACGGCCCGTATAAATCTTTGAAAAACTCGCTGCCATTTTGATGAAACCATTTCCAGTCGGCCAGTTCCGGATGCAAGGTGAAGAGATCGTGAGCGGCCCACATCCAGACCACGTCGTCCGTCCGGCGTGTATAGGAGTTGGTCTTGAACTTGGCCATGATCTCCTTGTCCTCCTCGGCAATGACCTTCCAAGGAGCGTCGATCTCAGAAACGAGGTGAGGTCTTGAAACCTGATAACCCAGAGCCTTCATGTTCACCCGGGTGAGCATCAGCGAGTCCTTCATTTGCTGCGGATAGAAGCGGTTCGCTCCGAGGATCCCGGCGATCGAGATGTCGCGGGTATAGATCCGGTCGGTGTAGCGGGTGCCCGCCGCGAAGTAGGTGCCGTGTTCGTTGGTGACGAGGTTGTGTTCGAGATCGTCCAGCGCGATCGCCCACATGCGGCGGGTCAGTGGTGTAGTGACACCCGTTAACTTCGCCTGGCATTTCGGCTTAGGGTCTGGCAACTGGGCGAGAGTGAAGGCCCCGAGCGCGTCGCGAAATGAGTCCGCTGTCATCACTAACCGCTCCTTCGAATAGAGAAACCTCGGCGTGGCCGCATCAGCGCCTTGAAGCAGAATAACCGCTGCGATGTTTACATATAGGAAATGGAGATTCATGTTTCTATAGGTCTGGCTCTGACGCCTCGTGCCGCGTTCTTATTTGAATTCATAAGTCCGGTTAGGTGGCGCTTCAAGTCTATAGACCTTCTTTATTTTCGTGAGGAAGGGGCCGCTGACCTTTGATCAGCGACCCCTTCAATCCAGAGGAAAACCCATTAACTCTCGGAAAGTTGTTCAGGCATTTCTGCGGCGGCGCAGCAGCGCAAGCACTCCCAGCCCACCGAGCAGTGCAGCTCTGGGCTCGGGGATGGCGGTGATGGTCACGTGGCTACCGCCTTCACCACCATTTAAGCCCGCGTAGCTGTCGTCGTATTTGATTTGCCAAGAATTGGAGAGGTCATCTAGGAATATAGTATTGTTCGCAAGCCCGCTGAAGTTTCCGGTGAGCTCGGAGTCGTATGCGAATAGGGTGAATTTATTACCCACGGTGTAGGTTCCCAGTTCGACTAGATCCAGAATCGATGAGGTATTGATGGTCAAGGCGCCGGTGACGTATCCAAGGTCAGCTGATCCGGCAATTGGGGCCAACCCACCGGTCATCTGATAGATGAAGGATGAAGTGCTGCCCAAACTGAGGCTAGTGAAACTCATGGTTCCGAGACTGCCATTGAAACCACCAATCGCGAGATTGCCGGTTGAGACGGTGGTTATTCCAACAGTCCCTATGCCCGCTAGGGTGCCGGCATTGGAGGTGACCGCCACGGTGGAGCTGTTTCCGCTCAAAACCAAGGTGCCTGCGCCTTCCTTGATGATGCTGCCGTTGGTGATGCTGCCACCGAATGTTGAGCCGCTGCCGGATGCGGTGGTCAGGGTGCGGGTAACTCCGCCGAGATCGGCATCCGCGCTGAAGATGACGGTTCCTGTGTTCGTCGCGTCACCCAAGGTGACATTGCCACCGATGGTGAGCGCATTCAGGATCGTGCGGCTCGCGGTGCTGCCGCTCGAGAGCGTGCCGCCGTTGAGGGTGAGAGTCCCCGTGCCAATTGCGCTGCTAGTGACCGCTCCCACACTACCAGTCGTGGCGCCAGTGGCGATCTGGAGGACACCGGCACTGAGGGTAGTGCCGCCGCTGTAGGTGCCAGCGCGGCCGAGCGATACCGTTCCACCAGTTGTCTTGGTTGCGCCCGCCGCACCAGCGAGGATCGCCGTGTTCGCGCCGCTTTGAAGATCAAAGGCGGTCGTGGCGGTTAATACACTCGTAGTGCTGTTATTGCCGATGATGTTACCACCGGTGAGCTTGACCGTGGCGACGGTCTCGTTAATTAAGGTGCCAATCGTGAAGCTGCCAGAGGAAACTTCAACCGTGGCGGTGTCGGCGATTTGGGTGCCCGCAACGGTGACGTCCACGTTGCCGCCGTTGACCAATAAATCGCCCGCGATGGCATTGCCTGAGGTTTTGGCGAGGGTGAGGTTGCCTGCGCTCGCGGTGGTGAGGCCGGTGTAGGTGTTGGCTGTAGCGCCATTAAGAGTCAGGGTGCCGGCGCCAAGCTTGGTGATGCCGCCGTTGCTCACGACGCCAGAGAATGTTGCTCCGCTGCCAGTCGCTGTGGTCAGTGTGCGGGTGCCTCCCGTGAGTCCCACAGCCGTATCGAAGGTCAGCACGCCGATGTTGGTGGCGTCACCCAGAGTGACGTTGCCGCCGATGGTGGTTGAATTAAAAACCGTGCGGTTATTCGTGGTACCGGAGGAAAGCGTGCCGCCATTGAGGGCGAGGCTGCCGGTGCCCAATGCGCTGCTTGTGGGCGCTCCCGATGTGCCAGTGCTCGCGCCGCCCACCTGCAGGATACCGGCGGTCAGGGTGGTGCCGCCCGAGTAGGTGCTACTGTTAGCGAAGTTCGTCGCCCCACCGGTTGAATTGATGATGACCGCCAGCTTGCGACTGGCATCGGCAGCATTGTTGACGTCCGCAACGTTGCTCGGAACCGTAACGCCGCCAGTTCCTGACCCGTTGATTGTCACAGTGTAGGTGCCTATCGCCGCCAAATCATCGACCGCCACACGAGATACCGTGAGCAAACTAGCAGAGTTGTTCGTCCACGACTGATTGGAGGTGACGTTGATACCTTGCGATGATGCGGCTCCAAAAATCACCGCGCCCGAGCCAGAAGTCATCTGAATACCGCTAGACCCCACATTCAGGCGGTTGTTGCCTGTCCCGGATGTGATCGTAAGTGGTCCCGTGTTACTCGCATCGAAACTCAGGCCTCCAACGAAATAGTTGCTCACCGCGGTCGGCGCGAAGGAGTAGGCGCTAGAATTAAAAGTGACGATGTCGGCGTTCGCGGCGGTGCTACCGGGAGCGGTGCCACCCGACCAGTTGGTGCCCGTGGCCCACGTTGCCGAAGTTCCGCCGGTCCAAGTGCCGTCAGCGGCGTAGGCAGCGGGCAGAGCGGCGAGTAAGCTGAGGGTGATGGCGCAAGGGAAGGTCTTGCTGAGGAAGGTGGAGCGGATGGATTTCGATTTCATGGGGTTTTGGGGTGCTTGGGGATTTTAGTTCAAAGCGTTTCGAAAAGAGATGAAACGCGCCTGATGTAATTACACACCACGCTGACAGGGAATCATGGACACGAGATTTTTATTTTTTTTCGTAGAGTGAATTTTCTAGGGATTCTTTCGCCTGCCGGGCCCCGGACTGCGCGAAGCTCTTCCTGCGTAAGAGAAGAGGAAGAGCTCCGCCCCCCATGGAGCAGAGCTCACATCCCCCACTGGCGGCAGCAGAGCGTGCCGCACTCCGGAGTGCGCGAAGCTTTGCTCGCGCCGATGGCAGCTCCGGCTCTGCCGGATGTGGGGCGGAGCTCTTCCTGCGTGGGAGAAGTGAAGAGGAAGAGTTCCGATCCTGGCGGCTGTTTTGAATTCTGGTGGGCGAGACGACCACCCTCCTTGAGGTAGGGCTGACCCGCCGCGGTCCGCC